>NZ_JAKTID010000050.1:0-53949 GCF_027854795.1 Acinetobacter sp. AOR34_HL
ATGATCTTCTCGATGATTCGTCATCATCAAGCTAGGTCGGCTATATTACTCTAATCTAAATTAAAGTCAACAGGTAATTTAGATATTTTTAAAACCTACCAATCAACCCAAGAACCTAACTAATCTAGCCAAATCCTTGTTTCTTAACAAGTTTTTATCTGCATCACCGCCGATGGATGTGCATTCTACAGCATTTCTAATCGCTTGCAAGAGATTTATTGGAATTTATTTTAATATTTAAACTGATAGATTATTTTTTACACAAATAAGGCTGAAAATGTGGAATTTGGTCTAAGATTTGTTCAGTTTTACTTTTTTCTTGCCAATGCAAAGGTCGACAATCGATATATTCACAATACCCACTCCCTTGATAGGACTGATTATTCCAAAATAAATCATAACTAAAACTACCAACATAACCCGCCGCTAGACCAAATTTATAATCGCCCCTACTCTGTCCGTGTAATTGAAAGATAACTTCTTCATTTTCTTGATATTGCCAAATGAATTCACGAGGAAGATACATCTCACGTCCATTAGGAGTTTGAATCTTTGGATACACCCTAAGGGTATCAAAAACCACATTTCGATCATAAAGAGTCGAACCTTGTTGGCTGGTTTGAACCTCAATTCGAGAGAAAATTACGCTATTCCATTGGTTGCGCAATTCTGAAAGGATGACTTGAATTTCTTCATTAATATGAATGATTTGATATGTAAAAAAGTGAAAAGCAATAAAAGGTAAATATACCGCCCTTGCATGTTTTAAAATACCTTTGGTCTCAATCAAATATTTTTGATTTTTATAAACAATTTCCCCAACGCACTGACATTGTACATACCAGTAGTCAGCCACGCCCCAGTGCAATGCTGTATGATTTTCTATTTCAGAACAGATATTTACCCTTAAATCACAGCTAAATTCATTGTCATTTCGTTTGAAGTAATAGTTTGGAAAATCAACATGAATTTGATCAACATCTAAGAATTGATATGAATCAGTCTCAAATTGACACTGCTCTTTTGCACTATAACTTTTTAGATGTCCAACTGTTGATAAGCTACTACTTACCAACACTGTAGCTGTATCGATCGCAGTTGTGGAAATTGCACTTGGATTATAACAAATAGGGATACGAGGTTGCCCAATCAAACTAATGAAATTTACATAATGAAAAGGTGCAGGGAGATTCGGTAGAATCAAACCTTGATAAACAATTTTAAATAAACCTTTGGGTGGGTAAAAAGTTAAAGCATCTGACTTGTTGAGGTTCAGCTGCTTTAATTGACTATTATTCATCAACAATGGCATGCCGAACCTCCTTTTATTTAGATTGTTATTTTGGAATCATTTTTTTTAGCTAATAGTGTCGTTACAAAACCAGACAACACATAGATGATACATACAACAAGTATCCCTACAGGAATATTGTAGGTGATTGCAGCAAAAATCAAGACTACAGGCAACATGACTACAAAAGGAACACGTTTGCGATCCATTTGTTTAAATGAATAGTATTTGATATTTGAAATCATAAGCAAACCAATCGAAACCATAATCACAGCGTTGATGATTTGTATTGTGATGTCATTTAAATCAAATACCAGAGGATAATCTTGACTCACCCATACCATTGAAATAACGGTTACAGCAGCTAATGGACTTGCTATTCCTATAAAGTAACGTTTATCGACCACACCGATTTGTACATTGAAGCGTGCAAGTCGAAATGCTGCACAGGCTGTGTAAATAAAACAACAAGCTAGACCAATTCGACCCAAATCATTGAGACTCCAACTGTACATCAAAATAGCTGGAGCTACACCGAAGGCTAATAAATCCGAAAGTGAATCATACTGTTCACCAAAAGCACTTTGTGCTCCGATTGCACGAGCAACTCGACCATCCAAACCATCTAACAATGCTGCTAAGAAAATCGCATAAATAGCTTGAGTGAAATTACCATTCATACTAGCGATGATCGAATAAAAACCTGAAAGTAATGCCGCTGTTGTAATCAGATTTGGCCATAAATAAATGCCGCGTCTTTTAACTTTTTGCCCTTCATGCGTTTGTTCTTCTTCTTCGACTTCAAAGGTGATCCCATCAAAAGAAAGCTCTTCTTTCTTCAAATCAGAATCTGACTTAGGAGAATTTGTCATTATTTTCAATTCCTCGAGAATAGTTTGACATTGATGGGCTTATTCACCCACCAACCAACGCACTGCAGCATGACCACCATTTTCACTCATTCGCAAATGAGGGAACAACCATTGTAATGCCTGATCAGCATCTTCTGAAAATTTCCAAGGTGGGTTAATCACCAATAAACCACAACCATTTAATCCAACTGGCGTATCATCAGGCCATACACAAATTTCACATACCAACTGACGACGAATACCAGTCTTAAACATTTTCTTCTCAAAACGGTCAATCATCGCGCGATCTTTAATTGGATACCACACAGCAAAAACACCTGTCGGCCATTTTTTATGTGCAGCTTGTAACAGCTCAACTAACTGAGGGAAATCTTTACGTTCGATTTCGTATGGTGGGTCAATCATGACCAATCCACGTTTTTCTTTAGGCGGAATGACACCCATCAAACCTTCATAAAAATCACGCTCATGTAAGCCCGCACGTTTATCACGAATATTAAAATACAATTGTTGAAACACATCACGCTGCATTTCAAATATAGTTGCTTTATCAATATCACGCATGCCTTCAAGCGCAAACCAAGGTGAACCTGGATAAGCACCTTTACCTGAGCCTGCACGCATATCTTCAACAATTTTAAGATATTGTTTTACGCCTTCAGGTGCATTACGTTTAATCGAATCGTCAAGCTTGACCAAACGATGGATACCCGTTAAAAACTCACCTGATTTTTGTGCTTCAGACGTAGATAAATCATATTTACCTGCACCGCCATGGGTATCTATATATCGATAAGGTTTATCTTTAGCATTTAAACGAGCGAGCAGTTGAAGCAAAAGTACATGCTTCATAACATCGGCAAAGTTACCCGCATGGAAATGGTGACGGTAATTCATGTTGACAATTATTCCTCAATTCAAAGGGTAGTTTATCACGAATGAAAAAAGTATTCTTTAGCGTTGATGTGATCGGCTAAGATCATACTGCCTCTTCATCAAGCTCTATTGGAAATATATGCAGCAAAGTTCTCTCCCTGAATCCTGGGATTTAGATAAAGTTTTGGATGATTTAAATGAATCAGGTTTTGCCGTTATAGATAATGTTTATCCTGCTGCATATGTAGACTCTCTCGTAAACGAATGCAGTTCACATCTTGCTGAGTTTAGAGCCGCAGGTATCCAAAATGGTATTGTGAGTCATATACGTAGCGATCATATCTTATGGATTGATGAACAATTACCGATCGCACAACAACATATTAATGCATTAAAAAACTTGTCTCAGTTATTAAATCAAGCGTTTTATTTGGGAATCAAAGAAGTAGAGGCTCATTTTGCCTGTTACAACGCAGGTGAGTTTTATGCATTACATCGAGATAATCCTCAGAAAAAGAATGATCGCATGATTTCAACTGTTTTTTATATACATGAACAGTGGCAGGAAGACTTTGGCGGTCAGTTACGCTTACAAGATAAAAATGAGCAATGGCATATCATTCAACCATTGCCAAATCGGCTTGCTATCTTCCAAAGTGATTTACTACATGAAGTATTGATTTCGAAACAGCAACGTCTATCAATTACAGCATGGTTACGCAGTGGAAATTCGCTTTGGAATGCCTAAACCTTTAAATTGCAAAATAAAGCCCTATATATGCATGCATAGATCAAGGTTTTGGATAAACTGATGTCAAATGAAACGAAACATGTAGTAAATCGAATTGGTGAAACAGACCAACTCTATTTAAGTGAAAATACACCTGAACTTGCTTTAGAAAGAGCTGACTTACGTCTGCAATTGGTTGTACTCAGTCATGTCCGTCAAGAACAATTGCATTTCTTGCAAGAAGCGATCGTGCTACTTGAGCAAGCTCGGATTGAATTTGAGGAAATGCCATTAAGCCTTTATCTTGATCTCTCGTTGCATTTAGCCAAAGCTTATATGATTTATTTTGAGCTAACCAAAGAGCAACGTTTTGCGATTATCACGCAGCAAATCCTAAAGCCTCTCGCTCACTACGATCATCTAGATATTTACTTCTTTTTGGCTTATGCATCTGCAAGTAAAGAAGAGTTTGCGATGACTCAACATTGGTTAAAAAAATATGTGGCATGTGTAGATCACGACTTGCAGTTGTTAAATGCACATCCAGCATTTAATCAAGCCCGCCAAGAAGAATGGTTCATAAGTTTAATCCATAAAAAAGCTCACTGATGTGAGCTTTTCTTATTAAGTTGTACTATCAACATGTAGTTGCTGATTCAACTCATCTATCACGATAGCCCATTCATCATCTTTATCCCAATGACTCTTAAGAAAGTCTCGTTGCCCAGCACTCCAAAAATCAGCTTCGTGTAATTTCTGGCTAGCACTCAATTGATGAGTTTTAATAAAGTTTTCCATCGAAACTTCATCTGCATCAAGCCCCAATTGTTCAAATAAAAGTTCAAGTGTTGGTTGTTGTTCAAACATTTTTTCTTCTCCTTAGGTAAAACCCATCTAATAAATAATCTAACAATAAACTGTATTAACTTGCAGGCATATCTCTATATTTTCTTGTTGTATTTTGTTTCTTAAAATAAAAAAGCACTCTACAAGAGAGTGCTTTTCATAATTTATCAAAATGACAAATTATTTAACCATGTCAGCAATCGCTGCACGTTCTTCTTCTAACTCGTTAAGAGTGAAGTTGATACGGTCACGGCTGAATTCATCAATTTCTAAACCTTGAACGATTTTGTATTCACCGTTTTCAGTTGTTACAGGGAAACCAAACATTACACCTTCAGGAATTCCATAAGAACCGTCAGAAGGAATACCCATAGTTACCCATTTGCCATTTGTACCTAACGCCCAATCACGCATATGGTCAATTGCAGCGTTTGCAGCAGAAGCAGCAGAAGACAAACCACGTGCTTCGATGATCGCAGCACCACGTTTACCAACTGTTGGAAGGAATACATCTTTATTCCATTCAGCATCGTTGATTTTGTCTTTTAAGCTTACACCATTTGCAGTTGCAAAACGGTAGTCAGCATACATAGTTGGAGAGTGGTTACCCCAAACAGTCATGTTCTCGATGTCAGAAACTGCAACGCCAGCTTTTTGAGCAAGTTGAGTTAATGCACGGTTGTGGTCAAGACGCAGCATAGCTGTGAAGTTTTTCGCTGGAAGATCTGGAGCAGATTTCATTGCGATGTAAGCATTTGTATTTGCTGGGTTACCAACAACTAATACTTTAACATCACGGCTAGCAACTTTATTCAAAGCTTGACCTTGACCAATGAAGATCTCGCCATTTACTTTCAATAAGTCAGCACGTTCCATACCAGGACCACGTGGACGTGAACCTACTAATAACGCATAGTCAGCATCTTTAAATGCAACTTCTGGATCATCAGTCCCGATCATGCCTGCCAATAATGGGAAAGCACAGTCATCAAGTTCCATCATTACGCCTTTAAGCGCTTGTTGAGCTTTCTCAAAAGGAACTTCAAGCAATTGTAAAATTACAGGTTGATCTTTACCTAACATTTCACCGCTAGCGATACGGAATAATAAGCTATAACCAATTTGACCTGCAGCGCCTGTAACGGCAACACGAACGGGTTGCTTCATGTGATATTCTCCAATGAGATGCGTTAGCACGATTGAATTCTTTTGTTATTCAACCGAATTATCATAAACGGCAAAGATTGTACTCTAAAGCGAACGCAGATGCATGTAAAAGAGAATGGATTTCAACAAAAGTCTGATAGAAAATACAAATTAATTCAGAAAAAAAGCTTAATAACTTCCTTTAATTGTAAATTCACTTGGACATCCTGTGACCACATGACTCGAACATTGTTTGTACTGACCGTTTTTCTGATAGCACACTCGAATCTCAGTCAAAATAGAGTCAAATTTGGATGCTTGGCAAGTAAATCGAATTCCATTGGGTGGTAGAGAAGGATTTAGTTTAGTGAATTGCTGCCTTAAATTTTCTTTTTGTACTTCAATCGTATTAGGGCTAGTCAAATCAGCAGGTATTTTTAATCTCTCAGCAAAATTAATAATCGTTCTGAAATATTGACTCGCATTCATTGGCACACAGCCACCGACATTTTGCCAAAGTTGTACCCGTGCATTTTCATCAGGCATCACACGTGCAACCACTTTAGCTTGTAGGGGGGATAATTTAGCCGATGATTTTGTTTGACAGTCTCGACCAACAGGAACTTCAGGCAATAAACTTGAGATCGTCAGAGAATAACCCTCTAAACATTTACGTTGTTTTTGGCGTGAAGAATCAAACGAACAGACAGCAGGTGTCATTTGGACATGCATCACATATCCAGCAATATCAGCTTTGTCCGCTGCATATAATGGAACAGCAAATGAATGAGCTAAATAACAGATTAGTATCTGTATAGCCCTAAACATTGATTCCTTCATCAAGCACATTGATTTCATCAAATACAAAAACTTCATTATCTCAAGTTCAACGATGCCATGCGTTAAGGTTCATTACGTACAGGAATAATACTCATACGTTTTTCCAGAGATTGAGGTCCCTGCCCTAACACTACCCCATAGTGTGTTGCATTGGTCATGACATGTTTTACATAGTCACGTGTTTCTAATAAAGGAATTGACTCAGTGTATTGATCAGCCGCAATTGGTTGAAAATCAGGTTGCCAACGACGTGCACGATTTGGGCCAGCATTATAACCCGCTGTCGCAAGCACCGCATTTCCGCTCAATTGACCATGAATCATCGAAAGATAAAATGTCCCATATCGAATATTCGTGTTCATTTCACTCAATGCCGCTGGGTTATAGGTTTCTCCCATTTGTCGAGCAACCAATTTGGCCGTGTTTGGCATGATCTGCATCAAACCACCAGCCCCGACATGAGACCTCGCAGTGGTCACGAATCGACTTTCTTGGCGCATTAAACCATACGCCCAAGCTGGATCAATACCAGCATTGTAACTATGACTAGTCACATTACTACGATGCGGCGTTGCAAAACGATAGGTATCATTGTGTCGAGTGCTGGTTCGATCAGCTGCATAAATTGCTCGATCATACCAGCCCATATCATGTGCGCGCTTAGCAGCCGCCAATAATAAACCATCGTCTTTTTGTAGATAAGCCTGTCTGACAGCCCAGTTCCATTCTCTATTGGTATAATTGGCAGGGGCATTAATATCACGTAAAGCGAATGCACGTCTAAAGTGAATATTTTGGTTTAAACGCTGAATATCTTGTGTGCTTGGTTGTTCGTTATAAGGTTGATGATTGTATCGCTCACCTAAACGATCTTTAGCAAGCAAGTTGTGATAATCATCACCAGCTTGCGCTAGTTTGCGATAAATTTGTTGAGCTGCTAACTTCGAGTCTTTGTCATTTCTTTGCTCTGATGCACGAGCCAACCAATATTGCCAACGATCTTCTTGTTTTTGTGTAACCGACATTGAGTCTACTGCACGAATTACACTTTCCCATGCACCAAATCGCACCGCTTGACGCGCATAAATTTCAGCTTCTTCGGGACTAAATGGATAACCATAACTCTTATCAAATGCATTTAATACTTCACGATTAAAACCATTTTTCATTACGGTTGTACCACCAACATAGCCGATGGTACGGTACAAATATTTTTGTACTGGACTTGGTAAATCTTGAGCAACACGTTGCACATTGCCTAAAGCATTAGTTAAATCACTATCTGCTACGCGACCCAACGCAAAAATTAAATAGGCGTAATCTGCGTCATTGGTTTTTGGCGCACTCCATAGGTACGCGAGAGGATTAGATTGAATTTGATTAAACTGGGCCAGAGATAAACTTAAACCCATAGTTTGTGCAGTTGCAATTGCTTGCCCCGACTGACCAGCTCTAAGTTGTCCCCACAAGCGTTGTTGGCGATCTTGAGCAGTCATTAAGGGGCTTGATAACATCATACGCCCCAAACCATTACATGATTCAGGTTGGGTATTTGTTGCCAACCAAATATCCTTATATTCTGCATAAACCAAACTATCCCCAGTTTGAGCTCGAACCTGCGCCACAGCACAACTTTCGTCTTGATCAGGGTTCGTTACATAACTGAGGACTGGTTTTGCCTCACTAAAGTTCGCTTGTTTTACCTTTTCTTCAACATAATCTGCTGCTAACTTTTCAGCCATTGCAGACTTTGGATATCGTTGCGCAAAATTAATAATTGAAGATGCTGGCTGAAACCCAAGATTACTATTCAATTTCCAATATTCTGGGTAGTAACCTAAAACATCATTTTGCATCTCATATTGGTACTGATCAAGCAATGCGGTATTCCCCGCATTCGCAGCACGTAAAGCATCATTAAACTGATCATCTAAAGCATAAACAGACGAACACGCAAGCAAACCACCAACAACAAAACTACGTTGTAAGATTTTCTTGTTATTTAGTTTTATTTTGAGGTGTGGAACTGAATTGTGTTGCTTATTCATCTTCATCGATACATTTGCCTAATTTCGCCTGCGATTATAGTTTAATAACTCTCAAGTCTTACTATTGTTGTGTTATGTAACTTGCTGATTCATATTCATTAAAATTCACGTATTTTCATCCACAAAGTGTCCATTTTTGTCATTTTTTTATTCTCAGCGAACATTCAAAAATGCTGCTATAATCCGCGGTTTGTTTAAATCCACCTCGTTTAGGAGCCTGCATGACGGTTCAAACATTCACTCCTAGTGCTACAAAAGCTGCCTCAGAAAACACTGTTACCCAGCCAACGCACACCACTGATGTTTCAATGAAGAAGTTGTATATTGAAACTCAAGGGTGTCAGATGAATGAGTATGACAGTCATCGTATGGCAGATTTGCTTGGCGACTCACACGGCTACGTTCTGACCACAAATCCAAACGAAGCTGATATCTTGTTAATGAACACTTGTTCAATTCGTGAAAAGGCGCAAGAGAAAGTCTTTAGTGAGCTTGGTCGCTGGCGCAAACTGAAAGAACAAAATCCTGACCTCGTGATTGGTGTCGGTGGCTGTGTTGCTTCTCAAGAAGGTGACAACATTCAAAAGCGCGCACCTTATGTCGACATGGTATTCGGTCCACAAACCCTACACCGCTTGCCACAAATGCTTGATCAGCATCAAGCCCAAGTGGAAAAGCCAAAGAAAGAAAAAATCAAATTAGTTGATATTTCTTTTCCAGATATTGAGAAATTTGATTTCTTACCTGAACCACGTGTTGAAGGTTTTAAAGCATTTGTCTCGATCATGGAAGGCTGTTCGAAATATTGCTCATTCTGCGTAGTCCCTTACACACGCGGTGAAGAAGTTTCGCGCCCTCTCGATGATGTGTTAGCAGAAATTGCTGGATTGGCAGAGAAAGGTGTTCGTGAAATTAGTCTGCTTGGTCAAAATGTAAATGGTTATCGTGGTGAAACCTTTGAAGGTGGCATTTGCACATTCCCTGAATTACTGCGCTTAGTTGCTGAAATTCCAGGGATTGGTCGTTTACGTTATACCACCTCTCACCCATTAGAATTTTCTGATGAGTTGATTCAATGTTATCGTGATTTGCCTCAGATGGTTTCGCATTTGCATTTACCTGTACAAAGTGGTTCAAACGATGTATTGCAAGCCATGAAGCGTAATCACACGATTGATGTCTACATCGATAAAATTGCAAAACTACGCAAAGTTCGCCCTGATATGCATTTATCAAGTGACTTCATTATTGGCTTCCCTGGCGAAACGGATGAGCACTTCGCTGAGACTTTGCAGTTTATTAAAGATTTAGATTTTGATCACTCTTATAGTTTCGTTTATTCAAAACGTCCTGGTACACCTGCATCTGAACTTCCTGATGACACTCCAGAGCAAGTGAAAAAAGATCGTTTAGCACAAGTTCAACAAGTGATTAAACAATCTAGTATCGATAAAACTGATGCGATGCTGGGTAAAATTGAACGCGTACTGATTGAAAAAGTTTCTGATAAAGATCCAAATCTTCTGATCGGTACAGCGGACAACACTCGTCTTGTTACTTTTATCGGTGATGCAGCTTGGGTTGGACGTTTTGCTGAAATTGAGATTACTGAAATCAAAACTTTAAATTTAGTTTATGGTGAACTCTTGAATCTTGAACCTGACGTGGCGTAATGTAAGGGTATTCTTACAAGACAACATAAAGGGTTTCTCTTGACTGCAGCGATTCGACGTACAGTAACGTTCCCTGAAATTTCCATGGAACGTTTAAAAAGCATGCTCGGTGCGTATAACGGGCATTTAAAACAAATCGAACAACGTTTAGATGTCAAAATAACTCACCGAGGCGATGCCTTTTACTTAGACGGTGATATCGAAGCGGTCGAACGAGCCGAAGCACTTTTGCAACGGCTCTTTCAAGAATCTGAAATTTCTTCTCAAATCAGTGCGGATGTACTTCATTTAATGATTCAAGGATCTCAAACTGATCGTGAATTTTTGGATGACTCTGATCAAGAACATACTGGGCTTGATAACGTTTGGCTACAAACGCGTAAAGGCCGCATCAATCCACGTGGCGCGAATCAAAAACGCTATGTACAACGTATCTTACAAAGCGATATCTCCTTCGGTATCGGGCCTGCGGGTACAGGTAAAACCTATCTCGCAGTCGCTGCAGCAGTAGATATGCTCGAACGTAATGAAATTCAACGTATCTTACTAGTACGTCCTGCAGTTGAAGCAGGTGAGAAACTTGGTTTTTTACCAGGTGACTTAACTCAAAAAATTGATCCTTACCTTCGACCACTTTACGATGCCCTATATGAAATGCTGGGCTTTGAAAAAGTAGCTAAACTCATTGAACGCCAAGTAATTGAAGTAGCACCTCTCGCCTATATGCGCGGACGCACACTGAATCATTCTTTTGTCATTTTGGACGAAGCTCAGAATACAACGCCTGAACAGATGAAAATGTTCCTTACACGCCTAGGGTTCGGTTCAAGAGCGGTGATAACGGGTGACGTAACACAAGTAGATCTACCTCGTGGTCAGCAATCAGGTTTGGCTCATGCCTTACGTGTTCTTGAAAACGTCCATGAAATTCATATCACGCGCTTCCACTCTCGAGATGTAGTGCGTCACCAACTGGTACAAAAAATTGTCGAAGCTTATGAGGGCTGGGATAGCGAACAACAACGTTTGTCAGCAGAAGCTCGTGCTGAACGTAAAGCAAGACAAGAAGCACTGGTAGCAGAAAATGATGAGAAAGCTGACGCTCAACATTAATGAATATACTTTTTGTGTGATATTGAAAAAAGGCACTTGAAATCTGTAGGCTCCATGGTCATTACCGAGTTAAGTATATGAGTGTGAGTAGCCTACAGAAATCTAA
Organism: Acinetobacter sp. AOR34_HL; assembly: GCF_027854795.1. Classification (NCBI taxonomy): domain Bacteria; kingdom Pseudomonadati; phylum Pseudomonadota; class Gammaproteobacteria; order Moraxellales; family Moraxellaceae; genus Acinetobacter; species Acinetobacter sp. AOR34_HL. The sequence goes on from NZ_JAKTID010000050.1 coordinate 11,542, forward strand.
ATGAGGATAGTTTTGTGTTTTGTCAGCAAACTTATGGATCATCAATTTTTTGAAAGATGGCACATGAAAAGACAAATGATGCAACAAATTGGATCAATATGCAGTAAAGCATTCCTCCAGTCTTCTTTCTATCCCATTGAGTTTCATTCTAAGTTTGTAGATGCAATTTATATTTAAGGATCTATTTTGAAAATCAATTTAAGTCTTCAACAAGACTTTCAAGCCAATAATTTACCATTGAAGCGTGGTCAAATCAAAAAACAAATTGAAACTGCATTACGTCATGTTGGTTTTGACGCAGATTGTGAGATTGGCATTGCTTGCGTTGATCTTACAGAAAGTCATGAACTGAATTTGCAATACCGAGAGAAAGACAAACCAACCAATGTGTTGTCTTTTCCAAGCGATATTCCAGAAGAAATGCTCAGCTTACTCGAAGCAGAGCCTTTAGGTGACTTGGTCATCTGTATTCCTGTTGTGTTACAAGAAGCAGCAGAGCAACAAAAAACACCAAGTGATCATTTCACTCATTTACTCGTGCATGGGATTTTACATTTACTCGGCTACGACCATGAAACCAGTGAAGCCGAAGCTGAAGAAATGGAAGCTTTGGAAATTGAGATTCTGAAAAAACTTGGGATCAGTAATCCTTACCAAGCTGATGAAAATTAAGCCTGAGTCCTATGTATATCGTTATTTTTAAAGCCACCATTAGACAATTAGATTCTACTTACACAGAAATGGCACAAAAGCTTAGAGATAAAGCAATCGGCCAATATCACTGTGTTAAGTTTGAAGCATGTTGTGAAAATGATTTTGAAATAGCGTTGTCTTACTGGAACAGCCTCGAAGATATTCAACGATGGCAACAAGATGCTGAGCATTTAGTTGCCCAACACTTAGGTAAAGAAAAATGGTACCAGCATTTTAATATCGAAATCTGCAAAATCGAACGGACTTACTCAAGCACAAATAGATTATGAATAAGTGAGAACTTATCCACAATTTTAAAGCGGCTGAATACAATTTCAGCCGCTTTTCAATTCTTAAAATTGATATCGTAATGTAAAGGTCACATTACGAGGTGCGCCATACACCATCAAATTATCGCCAATGCCTGTATAGTATTTTTTGTCAAAAATATTATTCAAATTGATCTGAGCTTTAATATTTGAATCTATATCATAGCCAAGCATTAAATTTGCTAAAGCGTAGGCATCTTGGGTGATGCGTTTGTCACCATCTCCTGTATAAAATTTACTCTTGTAATTTACACCGCCGCCAACACTCCATTTATCTAACTTATATTTGGTGAATAAATTGGCGTTAGTTCTTGAAGACATTGTTTGCACTTCATTACCCTGAGCATCTTTGGCATTGAAATGAGCAATACCAAAACTTAAATTCCAGTTATTGGCAATTTCTCCATCTAACTCAAATTCAACACCTTTGCTTTCGACACCATCAGCACTACGGTACGCTTTTTCTGTTGTTGGGGTTCCATCTGGACTCGGTATAAAAGTTCCTGTTTCTTCTGCAACATTATCTTGTTTGGTTTGGAATACCGATAAAGCAGCATTCAGCTTTCCATTTAAGAACTCCCCTTTTAAACCTGTCTCATAACTTTTACCTTCTCGTGGATCAAGGTACTGCTTATTTATATCTCGTTTATCTTCTGGTTTAAAAATACTGGTATAACTCGCATACCAAGAATACTGATCAAGAAAATCAAAAACTAAACCTGCATATGGAGTTACTTCATTTTTGAATTTTCTATTTCCTACACCATCATCACTCTCATATTTCCAGTTTGATAACCGTATGCCTGTAATTAATTTCAAAGGCTCAGCTAAGCTAAATTTACCTGCCAAATAAGCGCCTGTTTGAGTCGTTTTATTAGGCACTTGATAGATATTGTTATTTTGAATTGATGCTAATAGCGGTACATTTGGATGATCAAAATCAAGTACCGCATCTGATGCAATTTGAGGATTACCTGAATACCATGTGTCTTTTTGTGCTTGGTTATACATAAAACCCGCCACAATTTCTTGCTCTAAACCACCAATAGAAAAGGGAGCAGAAAGATAAGTATCAATATTATTTTCTTTCGTCTTAGTGGCATCAGACCAAGTCATTAATGTACCTTTACTGGTATTTGTAGTTTTATCGAAACTCCCCCACAAATAGAGCAATGCAGTATCTTGTTTTACTTCACGATATGCATAATTCACATGCAAATTCACATCATTGAATAGATTTTGTTTCAAGGTTGCAAAGGCTGTGGTGGTGTCCGTATTCCAATAAGTCCAATCAGAAGTTACTGTTTTGGATCGATCAAAATCGACGCGTTGACCATTACTATCAAATGCTGGTAATCCGCCCCACCGTACTCCATCACGCTCTAAGTTTTGATAACCAGCCCCAACAGAGACATAGGTTTTGTCGCTGATATCAGCATCAACCACCCCATATACACCATTATTATTTTTCTCATACCCTTTCATAAAAGAGTCAGTGTCTTCGTGCTTTACCACGACACGACCACGAACTGTTCCATCCGTATTCAATGGTGTAGAAATATCTGCCGAGCTCGTCCATGCATTCCATGAACCCAAAGAAGTACTTACCTGCCCAGTTAGTTCTTTCGCATTAGCATGCTTTCGAATCATATTGATAGCTATGGCTGGGTTACCAGCACCAGTCATTAAACCGTTTGCCCCTTTGACCAACTCTACGCGATCATACATTGTTAAATCAGGATCATTTGCTTCCATGCCTACATTACTTGGAACACCATCAAATAAATAATAGTCGACATCAAAGCCTCGCGCTGTAGGATATTGACGCTCATCCCATTGGTTAACTGACACACCTGTGACATTATTTAATAGTTCCTGAAAAGAACTGATATTGGCATCATCCAAATACTCACGAGTTAAAACCTTAACGGATTGTGGCGTTTCACGAAGCGATAGACTCAACTTAGTCGCTGTATTTGCACTCTTCGCCGTATAACTTTGAGTTCCCTCTGTAACTGAGGATTGATCATCTTGTGCTTTGAGGCTAATCATTGGTAGTGCAACTGTCGATGAAGAGGTGCTGGTTTCTGCAGAGGCAAATGAAGGAAGTAATATCGCCATCGCCAACATAAGAGGATGGGCTTTAAAAGATTGAAAAGTCTGAGATTGATGCATGGGAAATTTCCTTATGCAAAGATATGAGATTTAAAATGCATGCGCCGATCTCCCCCAGAGCATTTACTTTTCAGCACAGGAGCGCATACAAAACAACTAAAAACACAATGCAAATGATAATTATTTTTATTATCAATTCAAGTTTTATTTATGAAATGTAATAGAGTGTTGTAAAAAAAGAAAAATGAATAACCATAAAAAAGCTATCTAATTGTAATTAAATAGTTTTTTATAAATGATTTATTTTTTAAAATCAATGCACTTCAAACTCAGCATCCACGGGATCAAAACGCCAAGTCCGAATGATACGTAATTCAGAAATATCCTTCTTCATCGTTGAATCAAATGCACCAAAAGGGGCTCCACGGCGCACTGAAGCCTTAGCTGCTTCATCTAAAATAGAATGTCCCGAACTCTCAATTAAACGAATTGCACGTATCCCACCCTGTGAGTTCAGAATAACCATTAATCTAACTTCACCCGATAACCTCTGTTGTTTAGCAGCATCTGGGTAATAGCGATTTCCATAAAGTTCAACTTTTTGGCGGAATTTATCTAGATACGCAGCAGAAGCATCCTGTTTAGCTTGAATACCATCTACCGTTTTAATCCGTTGTTTACGGCTAAAATTTTGTTGTCGTTGTAAATACTGAGCTTCAAGACTAGCAACCATGGCAGCTTTTGCTTGGAACTGACTTTGTAAATCCTCTAAGGCTTTTTTACGCTCGCTTTGTTCTGCCTGTTTCTGCCAGCTTAATACGGTCATTAAAACTTTTTCTTCAAATTTTAACTCGCGCTTTTGCTGAATTTTTTCTAAGCTTTCAAACTCAGTTTCACCAGTAGTCGCATCAGCCTGCATCGGTGAAGGCATATCACTCGACATGCGATGTGCTTCTCGAAACTCACCTGAACCCTTTTGATCGGCTTGAGCGAGAAAATCAGCATTTTCTACTTTATCAGTACTAGGGCGAATTGAAACTGCGATTTCCTTTGTGGAGGTATCGGATGGAGTTGGCATAGCAAACTGTACCGCAAGCACAGCCAAATGCAGAAGCAATGCTAAAATCACAGCCCCTACAAAAATTGAGTCTTGCCACCAATGAGATGACAACTCCGAACGAAAATTTATTTTATTCCACATGGCATCTTAGCGGCAAAAATTGCCTCATCCCCAACGGCAAAGCCGTATAAAAAGCCGAACCAGTATTCAAAATTTTACAAAAATATGATCCACTTATAGTTACAGTGTATCCATACCATCATTTTATGAAAATGTAGCAATTAATTTTGCTACACTGCAAGTCAGAAATTTATTTTTATTTTTTAGTTATTACAAAGATCGTGGCATTGCTATCTAAAACAATTCACTTTCTGGAACAACTTTTATGCAAACGCTAATTTCATCTGTTGTTAAACGTCTACGTAAAGTTTACCAAAAAGCCGAAGAATTCATCGAAGAAGAAAGAGAGTTTTCGCTTTCACAAGTATTTGTGAACGCGACGATGGAGCGTTATGTCACCGAAAAAGTTGAAATCATTAAAGACCTGCATGCTGATTTATATGATGGTTGGTTAAGACTGTACTCGACGATAGACGTCAAAGGTCTACATACCACCCTTTCTGTTGATTTAAAGCTGTTGCAGATGGAAATGAATAAAGATGTTCAACTTATGGTTTTTGAGCAAATCAGTAACACTCAAGTGATTGAAGCGAGTTTCAAAAACATTTTCCAAAAATGGGGCTTTCATCTTGCGATTTGGTATTACCAAAAGTTTCGTGAGGAAGATCCTTTAGGGAAAATTTTAGAACACTTTGAAGTCGTAACCGTAAAAGATGATTTACTTTATCTAGATTTAAATCGCTGGTTTAGTAAAAAGCCAAGTATTATTGAGACCCTGAGTAAGGTGCATGTAAATCGTGCACGTGTCCGACCAGCAGAATTAATTGTTTGGGGAAATGTGAATCTTACAGCGATCCTCTCCCCATCCAATGAATTTGATGAGGAAGATGATTTAGATATTAGCGAAGTTACTCCAATCCAGCAAAAAGACTCAAAAAGATAATTCTAAACACCCTGTGGCAGCATGTTATTTATACTCTGCCACAGAAATTCCCAACTTCATGATTAATACGAAAAATTAACAAGCGCTTAGTAAAAAACCTGATCTTTTCTTCATAATCTACAGGCATAATAACAACAAATCGTAATGATATCTGGATGATCCAATCCAATGCTCATCCAAAGGACACAATGCTATGACAAACAAATTTACTAAGTTTTTGAGTATTGCAACGGTAACTTCTGCAACACTTGCTTGTGCAAGCTTCTTTAGCCATGCCTATGCAATGGCGCCATTCCAAGCGAGCTATCAATTTAGTTATAACAACAAGAATTTAGGTTCAGCAACACGTACATTATCTCAGCAAGGCAACAACTGGACGTATAAATTTGTTGCTAAAGCGGGTGGTATTGCTTCTGCATCTGAAACCAGTCAATTTGCTTTCTCAGATAACAAAATCACTTCACAAAAGTTCAGTCGTACCAGTAAAATTTTAGTGCACAACAACACGATGAATATTAACTTCAATCCAAGTGCTAAAGTGATTAACACCCAAAAAGATGACAAGAAACGTTCTTTTGCTTGGCAAGCTGGTGTTTTGGACGAGTTAAATGCTGAGTTACAAGTTCGTGAAGATTTAAAAAACGGCAATACCTTGCAACCACGTTATTATATTTCGGATGCGAAAGGTGTCGATGAGCGACGTTTTATTAAACAAGGCACTGAAAGTATTAAAACCAGTTATGGAACATTTAATACGATCAAAGTCGTATTACAACACAGCAAACCTGAACGAAATACCGTATTTTGGTTAGCTCCAAAATTAGATTATCTTCCTGTCAAAGTGACACATAATGATGGTAAATCATCCTATGGACTATTATTGACTGGCTATTCGGGTAAAACCAATTAACCATCTGGTCAATTTTAGCTTGCAATTTTTTGGATGCTTTTTAAAATATGCCTTTGCTTGAAAAAGCATCCGTTTAGAGGATTCTCCCGTGTACGCTTTAGAACAGAAAATCTTAAATGAAGGTATCGTTCTATCTGATCAAGTATTGAAAGTTGACGCTTTCTTAAATCATCAAATCGATCCTGTGTTAATGCAACAGATTGGTAAAGAGTTTGCTGCGCGTTTTAAAGATGCAGGCATTACTAAGATTATTACCATTGAAGCATCTGGGATTGCACCTGCGATTATGGCAGGTTTAGAGCTTGGTGTTCCTGTGATTTTTGCTCGTAAATACCAGTCATTGACTTTAAAAGATGATCTTTATCGTTCTAAAGTGTTCTCATTCACTAAGCAGACTGAAAGCACAATTGCTATTTCAAATAAGCATCTTAATTCAACTGATAAAGCGTTGGTTATTGATGACTTCTTGGCGAATGGTCAAGCTGCATTAGGTTTAATCGATCTTATTCATCAAGCAAATGCTGAAGTTGTAGGCGTGGGTATCGTGATTGAAAAATCATTCCAACCAGGTCGAGATGTATTACTTGAAAAAGGTTATCGCGTGGAATCCTTAGCACGTGTTAAATCCCTAGCTGATGGCAAAGTAACCTTTGTTACTGAATAAAGATGACTAGAAACAAAGAGCGCTTATAGAGCGCTCTTTGTATTTTTAAAGAATAGAAATATTATAAGCAGGAATAATCAAGTATCATTCCCTATCAAAGATGTTGAGCAGATTAAGCTGTTTTAACATGTAAGTTCACAAACGATTTTAGAGAGCGTTATGCGTACATATTTAGACCTTTTACAACATATCCTAGACAATGGCGGTGACAAGGGTGACCGTACAGGTACAGGTACACGTTCAGTATTTGGTCATCAAATGCGTTTTGATCTTTCTAAAGGTTTTCCATTACTAACCACTAAGAAAGTTCACTTTCGTTCAATTGTAATTGAGCTTCTTTGGTTCCTCAAAGGTGATACTAACGTTCAATATCTCAAAGACAATAAAGTCACTATTTGGGATGAATGGGCAACTGCTGAGCAAACTGCTCGCTTCGGTCGACCTGAAGGTGAACTTGGTCCTGTATATGGGCACCAGTGGCGTAACTTTGGTGCTAGCCAAAATGAAGATGGTAGTTACCAACAAAATGGTTTTGACCAAATTAAATGGCTCGTCAATGAAATCAAAACCAATCCGAATTCACGTCGCTTAATCGTTTCGGGCTGGAATCCAAATGAAGCAGGTAAGGTTGCTTTACCACCTTGTCATACCCTGTTTCAATTTTTTGTGCATGATAACAAACTCTCTTGCCAACTTTATCAACGTAGTGCAGATGTATTTTTAGGTGTGCCATTTAATATTGCTAGCTATGCCCTACTCACCCATATGATTGCACAAGTCTGTGGTTTAGATGTTGGGGACTTTGTTTGGACTGGTGGTGATACACACTTATATGCAAACCACTTTGAGCAAGCCAAATTACAACTTACTCGTGAACCGTTACCGTTATGTCAGTTAAAGCTCAATCCTGATGTCAAAGATATTTTTGACTTTAAGTTTGAAGACATCGAAATCGTAGGATACGAATCACATCCAGCAATTAAAGCACCTGTAGCAGTTTAACGATAAGTGAGATCAAAAAAATGGCATGGCAAGGTATCGAAGTTGTTCACGTTGTCGCAATGGATAAGAACAACTGTATCGGCAAAGGCAATGCACTGCCTTGGCATATCTCTGCCGATCTAAAACATTTCAAAGCGATTACTCAAGGTGGCGTTGTCATCATGGGTCGTAAAACTTTAGAGTCTATGGGGCGCGCGCTACCTAATCGTGTGAATTGGGTGATTACTCGTGATCCATCATGGCAATTTGAAGGTGTAAAGGTCGCTCATAGCATTGAAGATGCCTTGAATGAAGCACTTACAGACGTACAACATTATGAAAAAGCGTCTTTATTTATTATTGGTGGTGGAGAGATTTTCACTCAAACCCTCAACATCGCTGATCGTCTAGAATTGACTCATGTTGATTTAGATGTACAAGGTGATGCACATTACCCGAAAATCTCTGAGGATTTCCAAAAAGTAAACTCAGAACATCATCAAGATGAAAAATCGCTGGTTAAGTTTGAGTTTGCGACCTATCAAAAATAAATAATGGATCGCACAGGACTATGCAGAATATTGGATCACGTGAGTTTTTTCTCGCTTTAGGAATAGGTCTGCTCCATAGTCTTTTCACCTTATTTGTGGTCCTGTCTAGCGTATGGTTATGTCTTGCACTTTGGATCCAACAGCCTCTTGGTTCAGTCTTCAGTCGTATTGTGATTGTGGTCTGGACCATTTTTGCTTTAAGTCTAATTGGTGTATACGTTAGTGGTCATCTTTTCAGCCGTCGCACAGATATCATTATTTACTGCCTTGCATTTGCTTGTTCATTGATCTGGTATTTTTCCATTCAAGCGAAACAAGACCGCGAATGGGATCCTGAAGTTGCACAGCAGCTTTACTATGAAAAAGAAGGTGATCTTGTCCATTTGTATAATATTCGGAACTTTAGCTGGCATACAGATGGAAGCTATGAAATACACTGGGAAGATCGCAAAATAGATTTAAATAAAATCACAGGTGTTAATGTCATTACTTCCTACTGGATGGGTCCACAGATTGCACACACCCTAGTAAGTTTTGATTTTTCAGATCAAAAACCACTGGTCTTTTCAATTGAGATCCGAAAAGAAAAAGGCGAAGAATTCTCTGCTGTTGGAGGTTTTTTTCGAAAATATGAACTTAGCCTAGTTGCATCAGATGAAAAAGATATTGTGTATACACGCAGTAACGTTCGTCATGAGCAAGTGTATTTATTTCCAATCAAAATGCCCGCAGATCAACGTAAGGCATTATTTATAGAGTATTTACATAAGGCAGATGAATTACGAGCAGAAGCAAAATGGTACAATACTTTAACCAGTAACTGTACTACGCTGGTATTTGATATGGCTCAAGCAATCAATCCCCAACAACTACCTAAAGATTACCGATTGCTTGCCTCTGGATACTTACCTAATTATTTATATGATCTCGAAGTGCTCAACCAAAATTACAGCTTAAAAGATTGGTATCGTTTAGCACATATTAATCATCGTGCTGAGCAATTTGATCAACAAATGGATCAAAGTAGTGAAAATTTCTCAAAAATAATCCGTTTAGGTATTCCAACAGCAGATTAGATTACATACCGACACGAAATCCACAGCCATTCTTCATTTTTTTAATTCGCAATTAAAATAAAATATTCACATGAATAAGGAAATAAAATTATGTTAAGACCATTTCTCATCAGCCTAGGTTTAGCAACTACAGCCATAGTGAATGAATGCGCTACGACAACATCATTAAACTCAGCTCAAACGCTTGATCATAGCACTTGGATTGCAACACAAATTCAAGGCACACAACTTGCTTCAAGTAATAACCCTCGTAGCCCACATATTCAATTTGAAAGCTCAACTCAAAGCTTTAGTGGATCAGATGGTTGCAACCGAATTCGCGGTTCATTTAAAACTGAAAATAATCAATTAAAACTTGGACCTGTCATGTCAACCAAAATGGCTTGTATAGGCGATAATGCTGATGTTTCACGCCAATATTTAGATGCTTTATCGCAAACACAACGTTACAGTTTGAAGGCGAATACTTTGCAACTACTCGATCAATCTGGAAAGGTACTGATTCAATTTAACTCATCAGCACACATACACCATTAAATCTAATTCACCCCATAAAAAGTACAGACTTAACTGACTCTTAGGGCTTTACTTTTTTTTGGGTTCGTTTACTTTAGTAGCATTCTTAAAATAAAAATTGGGGAGTTACATGCAACAAGCTTTATTTGGCGGTGGTTGTTTTTGGTGTGTAGAAGCTGTTTTTCTACAACTTAAAGGTGTTGAAAAAGTCGTTAGTGGCTACGCCGGTGGTCATATTGCAAACCCAAGTTATGAACAAGTATGCCAAGGTGATACTCAACATGCTGAAGTCGTGCAAATTGACTTTGATGAACAGCAAATCAGTTATAGTGATTTATTAAATGTATTCTTTGCCACACATGATCCAACAACATTAAATCGTCAAGGGAATGATATTGGTACGCAATATCGCTCGGTCATCTATTATTTTAATGATGATCAAAAAGCACAAGCACAGCAAATGATTGAAAACCTAATCAGTGAGGGTTTAAATATTGTTACAGAGCTAAGCCCCGTACCAACATTCTACCCAGCAGAAGATTATCATCAAAATTTTTATGCGCGTAATCCTTCACAAGGTTACTGCAATTTTAGCATTCCCCCAAAGCTCTCTAAACTACGCTGTAAGTTTACTGAGCTTCTTAAAACAGAATAGACATAAAAAAAGCAACTCGATGAGTTGCTTTTTTAAATCCTAAATCATTTTAATTTTCACTGACAAAGGCAATATCACTCAAACCTGCTTCACTGGCACGCGACATCACCTGAGCAACCGTATCATATTTCGACTCTTTATCTGCACGCAGTTGAACCGTAGGTTTTTGTTCAGCCTGTCCCGCTTCTTGGAAACGCTTTTCTAGCTCTTCTAAACTAATTATCTGAGCATCCCAAGCAACTTCGCCATTTTGATTAATACTAATGGTGATGGCTTTCGGCGGTGGATCAATAATTTCAGCCGTGGTTTTTGGTAAGCTTAATGGAATTGATGGGTTAGCAACCGTTGCTGTGACTAAGAAAATAATCATCAATACCAACATAATGTCGATCAGAGGAATGAGATTCATCTCATTCATACCACTGTCGTGGTCTTCACCCAATTGGAAACCCATTTTAAGCTTGACCTCCAACTAAACTTTGTTGAGTCGCTTTAGCTTCGGTTTTCGTCGTGCTTTCTTGTTGCAACATCGTATCGATCAATAAACTATGTGCCTGATCTTGTAAGTCATGTGCTAAACCACGATTGAAACGTACACAGATGTTATAAGCAAGTACCGCAGGAATCGCAACTGCAAGACCAAGACCCGTCATAATCAATGCCTCACCCACTGGTGTTGCTACTTGAGCTAAACCTGCTTGACCGCTCTTACCGACAGCAACAAGCGCGTGGAAGATTCCCCAGACTGTACCAAACAAACCAACGAATGGTGCGATCGAAGCAATGGTACCCAATACAGATACGCCTTTTTCCGCTTGAGACTTTTCAGCAGAAATTTGACGTAACAATGCTTGCTCAGCAACCGCTTTACGTTGTTCAAACGTCAATGGTTGTAGTTTAGATTTGAGCGACGTCAAAGCTTGAGCAAGTTGAGCATAAGCCTGTTGTTTTAATTGGCGAGTTCCCATTAAACGTAGAATAAAAATCGTCCACGTTGCAATCGACATTGCTAAAAGGATGAAATACAGAGTTTTACTTACTGCATCTGCATGTTGCCAATAAACTGAAAAGTTCATATACGAACTCCTGATTTAATCTGTCACAAGGACTCAAATTGATTAAGGATTAAACTCAAACGGTTGCTCTGTTTTAATCGGATAAGCAACGCCATTTTCCATATACGGTTTAAATTTAGCATTTCGCACTGCACGTAATGCTTTTTCATCTAAATTCGGTAAGCCACTGCTACGGGTAATTCGTGCCGTAGTCACTCGACCTTTCTCATCAGCTTCAATATACACCGTAATCAAACGAGTCTGATTTTCTAAATCTCTCGGGGTAAATGAAACTTTTGGAGAACGGCTCCATTGAATACCAGCACCTCCAATTGAAACACGCTTTGGTGATGGATCAGCCGCAGGTTGTGGTTTCACAACTTCTTGAACAGGTTGAGGCTTTTCAACCACTTTTTCTGTTACCACAGTACTGACAACTTTCGTTTCAATCTTAGGTTCGACTTTCGGTTCTGTTTTCTGAATCACTTGTTTTGGTGTTTCAGTTTTGACTTGCTGAACTTTTTCAACTTTTTTAGGCGGTGGAGGTAAAGGTTTATCAACAACCTTGACTTCTTTCACCTCTTTTTTAGGTTCAGGTTTTGGTTGTTCTTTCGGTTTAGGTAATTCAGGCTGTGTGACTTCTTTAATTTTAACAAACTTTACTTTTAAAGGCTCTTTTTCAATTGGTCGTAGTTCAATCGTTTTCATGTGACTCACCGCCCACAAAACGCCAGCGTGTCCAATCACAACTGCAACAAGAGCAGCGATGACTTTCTTTTTCATCGAATAAGGTGCGTTGAATGTAGCAGGAGATTGACTCATAAGAATCTAAGTACCTAATAGATGATGATACTTTCGAAAAAGCGATTTCAATCATCGGATAGAACAATAAAAGTGCCGTAATAATAAATGAGAAGTGTTTTCATTTGCAACTATTTTTTTGTGAATCTGCCGATTAGCTCACAACAAGCCAACAAAACCAATGTTATAACATTACAATAAATGCATAAAAAAAAGCACGCGTTTATGCATGCTTTATTTTTTTAATTTATTTATTGAAAAACAACGGTTTTGTTGCCATCAACAATAATACGGTCTTCTAAATGCCATTTGACCGCACGTGCCAACACATTACGTTCAACGTCTTCACCAAGCTCACGTAATTGTTCGACGTTATAATCATGGCTTACACGTTCAACGTCCTGCTCAATGATTGGTCCCTGATCAAGATCAGCTGTTACATAATGCGCAGTTGCTCCAATCAGTTTCACCCCTTTCTCATATGCTTGTTTATATGGGTTTGCGCCCACGAAAGCAGGTAAGAATGAATGGTGAATATTGATAATCTTCATTTCCCATTGAGCAACAAAATCTTCGCTTAAGATCTGCATATAACGGGCTAAGATTAATAAATCGTTGCCCTGCATCATGTCATTGATCTGTGCATAAGCTTCAACTTTATTGTCTTTATTCACTGGCACAACGTGAAATGGGATACCAAAGTTTTCAACAGCATCACGCAAATCAGGATGGTTTGAAATGACTTGAGTAATTTCACATGGCAATGATCCACGTGCATGACGCCATAAAAGCTCTAATAAAGCATGATCAACTTTTGAAACCAAAATACCAACTTTCTTCAATTCATTTACAAAAGTCAGTTTCCACTGCATCTCATAACGCTCAGCAACGTTAGCAGCAAAGGTTTGCATCAAAGCTTCTTTACGAGATTGCAAATGATCCAGTTCAAATTCAACACGCATAAAATAACGTCCGCCCTGAGCTTCTGTCGCGTATTGATCAAGTGCGGTAATGTTTGCTCCCTGATGATACAAAAAGCTCGATACAGCTTGCACGATTCCCGGCTTGTCTTCACAAGTAATCAGTAAACGTGCTGTATTGGCAGTAGTCGTGTTCATGTGGTTAATATCACTTATTCAAATCAAATTAAAATCAAGCCGAGCATTCTAGCTCTTTTTTGCGTCTGACTAAATACCTGATCACGACTCATCGTCATTTTTAAGGTTGGATAAACTTGCAAACAAATCGGATGGACCAAGTGATTGGAGCAACTGTTCATAAGTTTGACGACTTTCACCCATTAAATAAGGTCCTTCTAAAAACACCATCTGTCTCAATGCTTGCCAAACCCACTTTTCTTCTAAGTGTGTGTTATCACTGATATGCCCAGACATGTACAAGAAGTTAGTCCAGTTGGTAAGAACGATCCACAAGTTAATAATCAATGCCTCAATTTCAGAATCGGTCATCTTCATCAGACCAGCATCCACAAAGGCACGATAAATCTTTTGACCTTGTTGCATCACTTGTCCTGCAAATCGCGGGTAGATTTTTCTAAAGTCTTCGTTATTTTCTACAAGATGATAAACATCACGATGAATAAAGCGATAAGCCCAAAGTTGGTTGCTCAACACCTGAAAATAACTAATTTTATCGTTTGCATTGAGTGGACGATCAACAGGTAAGGCTAACATTTCCAAGGTCTCAGCCTGATATTGCTGAGCCAACTCTTTGATAATTTCTTGTTTATTACGAAAGTGATAATACAAGTTGCCAGGGCTAATCCCCAGCTCAGCCGCAATATGATTGGTTGTAACCGAACGCTCTCCACGCTCATTAAACAACTGCAAACTGATTTGCAAAATTCTATCTTTAGTTTTGTTCGGTTTAGCGTGCGACATCGTTTTTAACCATCTATAACATTATCAATAGGTTATAAAGCAAACTCATAAAGCGACTTGACACTTTAGAGTATTTACTCTAAAAATTAAAAAATAATAAGCTTTATTTTGGTCCACTCCTATGAACAGTCAAACAAAAACAACCGCTATGACACCTCATGTTGATGTAAAACGGCTACATGATTTGCTTGATCAGCAAAAAGCAGCTTACCAACGCCATCCTGTACCAAGTGCCAAAGAACGTATTGAACGTTTGGCTCGACTTAAAAATATCTTGGTAAAATATCAAGATCAATTTGCTAACGCAATTAATCAAGATTATGGCAATCGTGCGGTAATGGAAACCAAAATTGGTGAAGTTCTTACATGTTTGGAACACATCAAATATTACAGCAAGAATTTAACAGAATGGATGAAACCATCTAAGCGTCATATCAGCATGTTACACCAACCAGCAAAAGGTTGGGTAGAATATCAACCATTGGGCGTGATCGGTGTTATTGCGCCATGGAACTATCCATTATTGCTTTCAGTTGGTCCTTTGATTTGTGCATTGGCAGCGGGTAACCATGCCATGATTAAAATCTCAAGTGCATCATCAAACTTTGGTTATGTTCTTGAAAATGCATTAGCAGAGGCATTTCCACAAGAGTTGGTTGCTGTTGTAAATGGTGGCGGTGTTATTTCTGATGCTTTCAGCCATCTACCATTTGATAAAATGATTTTCACAGGTTCTACGTCTGTTGGTAAAACAGTGATGGCGGCTGCAGCTGAAAATCTAGTTCCTGTGATATTGGAACTTGGCGGTAAATCACCGGCTCTTGTTCATTCAGCAATGAACATTCGTGATGTCGCTCAACGTATCGCTGTTGGTAAACTTTGGAATGCGGGTCAAACTTGTGTTGCTCCAGACTATATGTTCTTACCTAAGGGCAAGACTGAAGAGTTTACAAAGCACTATAACGACTTTGTAAATACAATGTACCCAACCCTTCGTGATAATAAAGATTACACCTCTATTATCAATGACAAGCAATACAATCGTCTGCAAGGCTATTTAGAAGATGCTCGTGATCAAGGCGCAACTATTGTTGAGTTGAATACGAAAAATGAATCTTTAACTGACGTTCGCAAGATTGCTCCAACATTGGTTACTGGTGTAACAACTGAAATGCAAATCATGAAGAATGAAATCTTCGGTCCAATCTTACCTGTTCTAGAATATGAACATATTGAAGATGCGATTCAGTTCATCAATAACCATCCACGTCCATTGGCATTCTATTATTTTGATATTGATAGTGCTCGTGCTGAATACGTAGCAAGTCGCACGCACTCTGGGCATTTTGGTATTAACCAAACACTGACCCACGTTGCACAAGATGATCTTCCATTTGGTGGCGTTGGTGCATCAGGTATGGGCAAATATCATGGTAAAGAAGGTTTCTTTAGCTTCTCTCATGAACGTTCAGTCATGTCTAATCCTGTAAGCCCTAAACTTTATAGCTTGAAGTTCATCCTTCCACCGTATAATAAAGCGATGCATAAAGTGCTTTTAAAAACACTATTCCGCTAAGCTGATCAAGGCATGATCTATCACACTAGATCATGCTCTGTTTTTACCAAATTCGCTTGTCTTTTAATCGTATTTTTGGTATAAAACGCCCCTTGAATGATTTCATCCGTTTACTTGAATGGCTAGTTGCACGAAACGGTGCTGTATAAACTAGCAATGGAGTTCACCATGTCTAAGGTTTGCCAAGTTACCGGCAAGCGTCCTATCGTTGGTAACAACGTATCGCACGCAAACAACAAAACCAAACGCCGGTTCGAGCCGAACCTGCACCACCACCGTTTTTGGTTAGAAAGCGAAAAGCGTTTTGTACGTCTTCGTTTAACCACTAAAGGTATGCGTATTATTGATAAATTGGGTATCGAGAAAGTTGTTGCTGATCTCCGTGCTCAAGGTCAAAAGATCTAAGGAGTCTGAACAATGCGTGATAAGATTCGCCTCGTTTCTACAGCTGGTACAGGTTATTTCTATACCACTACTAAAAACAAACGTACTATGCCGGAAAAAATGGAAATCAAAAAATTTGATCCAAAAATCCGTCAACACGTAATTTTCAAAGAAGCTAAAATTAAATAATTTTAGTTCTTTAAAAAAAACGACTTCTCATGAAGTCGTTTTTTTTACTTTAAATTTCCTATCTTTTAAGATTTCTTTCTCTCACTGTATAAATGCGCTAGGCTTTAGAAAGTGTTACAGCAATTTACATGATTTTTTTTGATAAATAAAAAAATTATCATCAACAAATTCGATTTTAATTGCTAAAATTTTAAGCTACTTGCTTTGGCATTTTTTATGCTTATTTTATTTTGACCTTAACCGCAACGATTAAGGAGCTTCGATGCCACATGATGTTGATTTAATTATATTACTTGCTGTTGGCTTTGGTATGGCTCTTATTTTTGGCTATATCGCAGCACGTTTACGCCTACCTCCTTTGATCGGCTATTTAATTGCGGGCATTATCATTAGCCCAAATACACCAGGTATCGTCGGTGACATTCATCTAGCCAACCAGCTTGCTGAGCTAGGTGTTATGTTTTTGATGTTTGGTGTAGGAATGCACTTCTCCCTTAACGATCTATTACAAGTCCGACGTATTGCTTTACCTGGGGCTATTCTTCAAATCGCTGTCGCTACCCTCTTAGGTATGGGAGTTTCAATGCTCTGGGGCTGGGGTTTTGGCTCAGCACTCATTTTTGGTTTAAGTCTTTCCTGTGCCAGTACGGTTGTATTATTAAAAGCCCTAGGGGATCGTGGTTTACTTGATTCTGTTAATGGAAAAATTGCTGTCGGTTGGCTATTGGTTGAAGACCTTGTCATGGTCTTGGCTTTAGTATTGTTACCTGCAACTGCAGTTTTACTGGGCGGGCATGCATTACCCAACACAGATCCATCTCAAAGTATTTGGGTCACGATTGGTATTACTTTACTTAAAGTCACAGGTTTTATTGCATTTATGTTGATCATCGGCAAACGACTAGTTCCGATGATCATGCAGTTTGTCGCTCGTTTGGGTTCTCGTGAGTTATTTACGCTTACGGTAGTTGCTGCTGCAGTTTCAATTGCATATGGCTCTTATGCTGTATTTGGCGTTTCTATGGCACTCGGTGCGTTCTTTGCGGGAATGGTGGTTAAAGAGTCTGACTTTAGCCATCGTGCTGAAGAAGAAACCCTTCCGCTACGTGAAATTTTTTCGATTCTATTTTTTGTTTCGGTTGGCATGTTGTTTGACCCTGCGATTTTGATTGCTGAGCCATTGCGAATTTTAGCAGTAGTTGCCATCATTATGGTGGGGAAAACACTCGCAGCAATCGCATTAGTCTTGTTTTTCCGCTATCCAATCAATACCGCATTGACTGTCGGTGCAAGTTTGGCACAAATCGGAGAATTCTCTTTCATTTTAGCGACGCTAGGTTTAGCTCTAGGATTACTCACACCTGAGGCGCAAAACCTCATTCTTGCAGGTGCATTATTTTCAATTACACTTAATTCTTTTGTGTTTTCTGCAATTGAACCTGCGCAGCGTTGGATTCGTGAGCGCTCACATTTAGCCCGTCTACTAGAGCGTAGTGGTGACCCATTAGCAATGTTACCTGACGAAGTTGATCAATCCTATCTTCGTGATCAGGTAGTGATCATTGGCTATGGGGGTGTTGGACGTCGTATCAGTAAAAATCTGATTGAGCAGAACATCAAAGTCGTTATTGCTGAAGAAAATCGTGAGATTGTTGAGAAGTTACGTGCTAGTGGTATTGCAGCCGTGAGTGGTGAAGCCACTGAACCAAATGTATTGATCCAAGCACATATTCAACATGCACGTTTATTGGTGATTTCACCCATGGATATCCTCGACATCCATCGAATTGTCGATATTTCAAAACAGCTAAATCCAGAGATACAGGTATTAATCTGTGCTGAGAGTAAGGAAGAAGCCGCTGTTATCCGCGAGGAAAATATTGGTGAAGTATTCTACGCAAAAGAGGAAATGGCAAAGAATATGAGCCATCATATTTTGAATCAGATCGAGCTTGCACATCAACCGAATGCTCATTGATTGTTTGGTCATACAAAAAAGCGTACTCAAGGTACGCTTTTTTATTATTAGCTTAAATGTTTAGGTTTTTCATCAACGACTTCGGCTTGCCACTGATTCATTTGTTTCTCTAATAAACCAAATAGAGCTGCTTGAATCATATGTTGTGCCACAAGAGGTGTTTGATCACCTAAGATCGCTTTTACTTCTTCACTGAACTGAATTTTTACGAGAGGTTCATTTTCTGAACCTGCATTACGTAAAGCAAGCTCACCACCTTCGAGTTGAACCAATTCAAGAATCGCTTCCTGACTACCAAATAATTCTTTTAACTGTTGCATAGACATCTATTTTCTCCATGATTCAACATGGTGGCAAAGCACCCTTGCACTTTACAATCTCACGTCTTACTTATATAGGTACGGCGTGCTTAGATTTCAAGTCAGTAACGATCTTGCTGGAGTTAGAATTCAACCATTTCATTACGAAAACCATCGATCAAATGACTCAATTCACGATGCCATTCTCGGAGAATCTTTGAATCTGGCAACCACGCTTGAGGACTTTGAGTGACTTTAATAATCAGGTTTGAAGATGTTTCACTTTCTGGCTCAGGAGAAGTTGGTTCAGGCGCGTATTGGCACATGCGATAAGCACGTTTTAACTCAGCAATGAACCCATCTTTGGCCAATTGTTGCAATACCGCAACCTCTGGAGAAACTTGACCTTTATCAGCCATGTGTTCTTCGATTGATTTAAATGTTGGTTGCATATCATTGAGACGATAATAGCGAACCAACTCTTGAAGAAAAGCCAAAATTGCACCATGCAAATGAAAAACTGCTGCTTCGCGATGTGCCTGTGCTTGTTGGATATTGTCAGTTTGCTCTGCTTGTTGACATGCGAGTCGAGCAAAATAGAGTTTTTGATTGGTACGATCAGCATGATAGCGAGCAACACGAGACATAATAAATCCCTATTTTCATTTAAAACGAAAACTGATTGTAAAGCGTATTGGAGATGAAAAAAATAGCACTTATAGATTCAATTCAAGACGATAAAGTTTTCGTTTCGCAATTCCTTCAATTGGTTGCTTTAAAGGACGTACATTTGAAATAATATCCTTCCGCCCAATCAGTTGCACAAGCTGCATCAATTTCTTGAGCTAACCAAGGATGTACTGACTCGATATCGATCAAAGCCACTACTTTGCCCATCTCTTCATCGCCATCATTATTCAAAAAGTGCGTATTCTCAACAATCACTAAATCTTTAAGCGGTAACTTCTCAGGTTGCCACGAGCGAACCTCTAGGGTCTTTATGCCTTGTACAATTCGCTCAGCATTTGGAGCAACAATCAATAAGACTTGATATTGCTTTATGATTATGGATTAAGCTTTATCTTCAGCTATTTTTACACGAATCCCAAGACCTTTGAGTTTTAATGTGTTTAGCCCTTTTACGGCTTTAATCGCTTCGCGTGGATTTGGCATTTCAACAAAACCAAAACCTTTGGATTTACCAGTCTCAGCATCTTTGACTACAACACAAGAATCGACTTTGCCATAAGCTTTGAATAAGTCGAGGATTTCTGCGTCTGTCACCAAACGATCTAAATTGCGAACTAAAATTTTCATGTTAAAACCTAGAGATGATTCACCATGAAGTGAATCAAAAGAAATGAATCACTCTAGTTTAATCGAAATCTATGCCAAAACCTAAATTGATTGTGCTTGAGCGAGCACGATTCGTTTGCCCATATGCACGAGGAATGTCACGATGGATTTGAATATCCACTAAATGTTGAGGTAAATCATTTAGAAAGTAGCTTTCTATTTTTCTACCCAATTCATCATACTGATCTTGTGACCATAAATTTAAATTTTGTTTGGTTAAAATCAACTCATTTTCTGCACGCGTCAATGCGACATACAAAACACGTCTCTCCTCTTCGACATCGTCAAAATCACCCTGCGCCCGCGCATGTGGATATTGATTGGGAGATACATGTGGAACATAACAGACTTTTTGTTCAGCTCCTTTTGCAGAGTGAATCGTAATCAAAGTCACTAAGTCTTGATCGGGAGTCTTGTCAATTTCTGATATCGAAATTGGGTCAAGTACATATTCTTCTAAAAATTCACCAAGTGAATGATGCTTACGTGCTAATTGTTTCACCAAATCAAAATCTTTGACTCTGCGTGACCAATCTTTGGTTTTGTAGTTATTTTCTAATTGCTCATTTAAAGCATCCAAAGCTAAGCCGATACAAGCTTCCACATGCTGCTGTAATACATCTAATTGCATTAAGATCAAAATCGCTTGTTGTGGCACTTTGCCATGTCGTTCTAATCGCTGACAACGTGCTTCGATATCAGGCAACTGAATGAGCTCTTGTGCTAATTTACTTGCCCCAACATCACCTACACCATCCCAAAGCGTCAAAAAGCGCATCCAAGCTAAATCATCCTGTGGATTGACACTGACACGAAGCAAACTTAAAACATCTTTGACATGAGCGGATTCAAGCAACTTGACACCACCGATAAATCGATAAGGAATATTCGCCGCAATCAAAGCCCCTTCCAAATACCGCCCGCTAAAACCTGAACGTAATAAAATCATATGTTCTGCCCAAGCAGCACCCTGCGAATGCCGTTGATTTAGATCTTGAACAATCCAATTGGCTTCTTCAAACTCATTACTCAGGATATGCAATTGTGGTTTTAAACCCTTTCCTCGATAGGCTTGTAAATGCTTGTCATAACCAATTTGGCTTTGCTCAAGTAACCAATTGGATAAATCTAAAATACCTTGGGTCGAGCGATAGTTCATTTCTAAAGTCAACACTTCAGCATCTGGTACACGCTCTTTAAAGTGATGAATATTTTCAAAATCTGCACCACGAAAACCATAAATAGACTGAGCATCATCCCCAACACAGAATAATTTCACCTTCCCTACCAAAGGCTGCAATAAAGCCCATTGCAGTGGATTAGTATCCTGCATTTCATCGACCAACAATGCTGAACAGAAACCCGTCACCCACTTCACCAACTCAGGTGAGTTTTGTAAATGCACCGCCACAATCGAAAGAATGTCGTCATAATCGAGGAAATTACGCTCTTGCTTGCGCTGCTCATAGGCTTTCATCAATTCGGCGATTTGCGACTTATACTCTACAGCTTGCGGTAATTGCTCGAATAAAGCATCAGATAATTTGGTTTTCGTGTTCCGTGCATAAGAATATAAATCACATAATTCAGCAGCTTTTGGCAACACATTACCTTTATCCTTACCACGCAATAAGCGGAACATCAGCAATTGATCATCTCGATCAATGATACTGAATTGTGTCAAACCAAAAGCACGTGGATTACGGCGCAAAAGATACATACAAAAGGTATGAAATGTTGAGGCACGTAAACCTTTGGATTGTGCCCCCATATGTTGTTCAACTCGCGTAACAATCTCACTGGCAGCTCGCCGAGTAAACGTTAAAATTTGGATCTGCTGTGCAGGTAAACCTTGATCAATTAAATATGCTGCTCTAGCTACAATCGTTTTGGTTTTTCCACAACCCGCCCCTGCTAAAACTAAACAGTTATGCGCAACCGTAGTGGCTGCTTGTTTTTGTTGAGGGTTGAGTTCATCAATTAGCTTGGCGAGCGTCATAAAATTGGTCAATCAGAAATGAAAGGCTATTTTAGCAGACTAAAACTGCATCGCGGTTTTCAACTACCAAAACAAAAAGAGCATGTATCAACATGCTCTCAATATTTCAATAATTGTCGAATGTTAAATCACAGTTGAACTGTGTGGGAGCTGTTTGATTGCACTTGCAAAAGTTAAATAATTAATCCCTTGAAAAAGGATATCAATCGCAAGAAACATACCAAGTACCCAAAATGGTGAATCAGGTGACGATAGAATGAGAATACCTGTTAATAGTGTTAATACACCTGAAAACAACACCCATCCCCAACCTGAGATAGGTCTTAAAATAAAGGCATTAACACTGCGTATAATTCCAGCAATAATCAATGCGATTGCCAATAAATTGGTCAAAACCACTGCCGTAATCACGGGCGTAGTAAAAGCAAAATAACCAGCTGCAATATACAAAACGCCGAATAATGCCCACAACCACCGTGTCCCACCCTGAAAGACCATAAATGCAGCGATAAAATGTAAAATACCGCCGAGCATCATAAGGACACCAAAAAGAAGGACCGCTGATAATGTTGCAAAAGGCAGTGCAGCTAAAAGAACCAAACCAAAAATAACCAATAAGACACCTAATAACAGATACCATTTACGATCAGCGTGTAGCTGATTGCGAATCAGATCGTTACCCACCGTTTTCATCATTATTTACTCTTTTATCATCAATGTTATAGCTCTATTTTGAGCGTGTTCCATACACGATATTGTATAAAGCATGTTGAGAAATAATGACCGAATGTCAGGAAATCACTCTTTTTATTACATTGATTTTTTATTTAATTGGTATGGATAAGTCAGAACTTATCCACAGATTATTGAACCCATCCTATTTCTTTTGCTGTGAGCAGACTAATGACTGTTTGTTCTAAATCATTCGGCATTTTACTTTTATGCTCTGATAAAGGGATTCTCCCCCCCATAATTTCGGCTTCAGTTTGAGGATATAAGGGTCTTTTCTCGTATTGAGCATAGCCAATTGGAAAAAGTGGTTCGCCATTGGCTAAATTATATTTATCCGTAGCACCAAAGCCATGAAGCAACTCATGTACGAGCACAATATTATTCTGTCTTTCTTGCTTATGAGCTGCGAATAAATTGA
Organism: Acinetobacter sp. AOR34_HL; assembly: GCF_027854795.1. NCBI lineage: Bacteria > Pseudomonadati > Pseudomonadota > Gammaproteobacteria > Moraxellales > Moraxellaceae > Acinetobacter > Acinetobacter sp. AOR34_HL. The sequence continues at coordinate 34,843 of NZ_JAKTID010000050.1, forward strand.
CTGAGCCAATACGACCTCGCTCAAGCGCAGTCGAGTGTTTTAACTCTTTTGTATTTTTTGGATCATAATAATTCAAATATAAAGTTAAACTTGGAGAACCATCTATTGATTCATGTTGTTTCCAAGCATAGAAACGAAACTTTAAACTCCACAATATATTATTGATAACACTTGGTTGTTCAGGTGTCTTAGGTGGTATTTGTTGTAATTCACGTCCTATCTGAACCATAAAGTAACTACTTTGCCCACGATATTGTTGACTATTTTTTTCTAAATACTGTTTAACTTCATAGAAATCATCTAGCTGTAATTCTTGGATATATTTTTGGGTAGAGGGTAAGCCATCAGCGTTGATGGGATGTAGCAGAATATTGATCGGTTGGTTCCAGTCTTGGTTTTGATCACGATATGCATTAATTGCTACAATCAATAAAACAACTAAAAGACATGCAACCCTAATATTTTTCCACATGTACGCCCCAAAAGTTTTAAGATTTGATTGATTATTTTGTTCATATAAAAAATGCTAGCGAGTGCTAGCATTTTTCGAAATGAATTATTTAAGCTTCAACCCATTTTCCATTCTGGAATACTAGACTCCACTTGGTTTGTTTACCTTCCGCAGTTTCAGAACCAACATACTGCTCTTGATTCTTACGGCTAAATTTAACAACTGTCGGATTACCGTCAGGATCAGTATCAGGAGCTTGCAGCAAGAATTGATATTTTGGATCAAGTTGTTCAGCTACGCTACGCAATTCAGATACTTTTGGTGCACGCGTTTCACGAATTTTCGGGAATTTACTTGCAGCCAAGAATAAACCAGCAGCGCCATCACGCAAGACAAAGAAGTCATCATGCTTCGTTGAACGTAGATGCTCCATTTTGATTGGGTCTACACGTGGCGGAGCAGGTTGACCACTCTTGAGTACCTTACGAGTATTGTCACAGCTAGTACATGCGAAATATGGACCAAAACGACCCGTTTTAAGCTGCATCTCACCATCACATTTATCGCATGGGATAGTCGGGCCATCATAACCCTTGATCTTGAATTCGCCTTCTTCGACTTCATAACCATCGCAATCAGGGTTGTTACCACAAACATGTAATTTGCGACCACCATCCACGACATAGCTGTCCATCGCAGTACCACATTTTGGACAACGGTGTTTTGACATCAAATCAGCAGTTTCAGCACCATCATCATCCGATAACGCAGCTAATGATTCGACTGGCGTAAGGTTTAAAGTACCTTTACAGCGTTCTTTCGGTGGCAGATTGTATCCTGAACAGCCCAAGAATACCCCTGTCGTCCCTGTGCGAATTTGCATTGGACGAGAACATTCAGGACAAGCAACATCAGCTACTTCAATAGGCTGATTGCGACGCATACCGTCTTCACCTTGAGCATTGGTCAGGCGCTTTTTGAAGTCACCGTAGAATGTATCTAGTAGCTCTTTCCAGTTACGCTCACCTGTCGCGACTTTATCCAGCTGACCTTCCAAATCCGCAGTAAAGGCATAGTTCATCAAATTATTAAAACTTTCATCGAGACGATCCGTCACGATTTCACCCATTTTCTCAGCAAACAGACGGCGATTTTCAAGTTTCACATAACCACGTTCTTGAATGGTTGAAATGATCGCTGCATAAGTAGAAGGTCGACCAATGCCTTTCTTCTCTAATTCTTTAACTAAAGATGCTTCAGTAAAACGTGCAGGTGGTTTAGTAAAGTGTTGACTCGGATCAAGTTTTTCTAATTTGAGTACTTCACCAACTTTTACAGCCGGTAACAATACATCATCATCCGATTTATTCGCACCGCGAACTTTGGTAAAACCATCAAAAACAAGGGTACGACCTTTGGCTTTTAATTCAACATTTGCAGCTTCAACAGTTAAGGTTGAAGATAAATATTCAGCAGGTGTCATTTGGCAAGCCACAAATTGACGCCAAATCAAATCATACAAACGTTGTGCATCACGTTCTACACCAGCAAGTTTATCGCCAGTGAGTGCCACATCAGATGGACGAATTGCTTCATGGGCTTCTTGTGCCCCTGCTTTATTACCATAACGATTTGGTTGAGCAGGCAAATACTTGTCACCAAAGTTTTGCTGGATATGGTTACGAACCATATTCACTGCATCGTCGCTCAAGAAAGTGGAGTCAGTACGCATATACGTAATAAAACCACCTTCATACAATCGTTGCGCTAACATCATGGTTTTCTTAACAGAGAAACCTAAACGCGTACTTGCTGCTTGCTGTAAAGTTGAAGTGATATAAGGTGCGCTTGGATTTACCTTTGTCGGTTTATCTTCACGCAACGCAACTTTATATTCAGCATCTTTCAAAACACTTAATAGTGCATCTGTTTCAGCTTTATTCTTGAGCTTAAGTGTCTTGCCAGCTTGTTTAACAGCTTCTAGACGAATGTCTTCTTTTTTAGACATCGTGTCAGCAAACACTTGCCAATATTCTTCTGGAACAAAGGCACGAATTTCACGTTCACGTTCAACCACAAGTTTTACAGCAACAGACTGAACACGACCTGCAGATAAGCCACGGGCAATCTTTTCCCAAAGCAAAGGCGATACCATAAAACCAACTACACGGTCGAGGAAACGACGTGCTTGCTGAGCATTCACTCGATTTAAATCAAGACGAGTAGGCTGTTTAAAAGCTTCTTGGATCGCATTTTTAGTGATTTCGTTAAATACCACACGGTGATAGCGACTATCGTCACCACCTATCACTTCTCTTAAATGCCAAGCAATTGCTTCTCCTTCTCTATCCAAGTCCGTTGCGAGATAGATTGCATCAGCATCTTTGGCAAGTTTTTTTAGTTCAGCAACAACATGCTCTTTGCCAGGCAACACTTCGTAGTGTGCGACCCAATCATGCTCGGGATCAACGCCCATACGATTAATAAGTGCAGACTGAGCTTTTTCAGCTTTTTGTTCTTCAGTTAATTTAGTACGGGTTGCAGGCTTCTTTTCAGTTGTTTTTGCTCCCCCGCCTGTTGGTAAATCACGTACGTGACCAACAGATGACTTCACTATAAATTGTGAACCTAAATATTTGTTAATGGTTTTCGCTTTTGCAGGCGACTCCACAATCACTAAGGCACGTTTAGTTGCAGCAGAGTTAGAAGCTGCTGTGCTTTTGGAAGCAGAGCGTGGAGTATTCGCCATAATGAATCGTTTTTCCTATGATCAATCAATAAATTAGCGTTGTGCTAGTTCGTGTAAATAAACTTTTATATCTTCAAGCTGAGTGGCTCTGAGATCAGTTTCCTCATCCCAATACAGTCCCACACAGTTTGCCTGCATATCAATAGCATAAACTCCTTTTAATGCAATGGGTAAGTCATTAAATTTCTGATCACCCTGCACAACCTGAAGCTTGCCATCAACAACTCTTGCACGCATAAGTGCTAAGCGAGCATCTGGAATAAGCACACTATAATAAGCAACCATACTGGCGCGTTTTTCAGATGCCATTGGAATTTTCGTCCACTCAGGCGCAACGATGAGTCGTGGGTGTAATCCCATTTTGCGAGCTTGATCGCGCATTAAACCGAGTGCTTTTTCTCTTGGACTCACACGTAAACCAAAAATAGAGCCAAGTACAAATAGTACAATGGCAACAGTTATCCAAATTCCAACATTGCTCATTAAAGATGCCCAAAACTTCCTTTTATTAGCGTTACATAAGTTGAATGAAAAAGGCAAGTTGAGTTTTTACATCTCTTCCAAATAAATATTATTTGATATTTTCATCACAAACGATTTCTGTATTTTTATTTCATTCAAAACATAAATGATTTTTTGAATCAGTTTTTCTTTAGACTCTTTCTGACAAACCTTAAAGTCAGGTATCGCCATATCCATGGGAGAATGTTGTGGCAATAATTCCAAATTTGACCATCTTCTAATATTGTTATCTATGTAAATAATTTTCCCATCATCTAAGTTCTTCACAATGCCATAACGAAGAAGAAGCTTAGATCTATTCTTAACTAAACTATCACTTTCCAACTTTAAAACTGATTTAATTGAATTATTTAAGCTAGATAAACTCGACGGCTTTCCTTGTTGCTTAATTAAATAATCACAATATTCTTTAATTTGCCGTAGATGAAATTTTTCTGAAATATCCTGGATTTCAGGGATTTCTTCAATTATCTCGGACTTATTTGGATTTTCATTGTGTGCTATTTCAGATTTATTTAAAAAAGTTTTTAAATTCTCTCGATTAAGCGTAACTCCTTGTGCGCTAAACTTAATCATCTTGAAATTCATCAACGTCTTGATTAATTTTTCAGCCTCTTTAGTCGTAACATTTGCCCATGATTTAACACCATTTAATAATGCTTTTTCATTACTTGGCATGTTTTTTAGTTTTGAAAGAATACTAATAAGATGCTTTAATTTTAATGTAAAGTCAGAATCACTTAAGTTATTTGGAGCTAAAACTAGCGATGGTTGCTCTTTTATTTTTTCAATCTCTTTCACCTCCGAAAGCATTTTAAGTTGTGATGCTTGAAAACCCATTATCCTCAACAAATCAACAATATACTCTAAAGCCCCATCATTAGACATGACATCAAAGCAAGTCTGATTTTTATCCATTTGAATTGAAAGTTGCCCTGCTAAAAATGCAAGACCAAAATCAGCAGCATCTTTACCAATTTTAGGCATTTTAATGACAACTAGCTTTTTATCCATGACAAAAGGAGAAAATTTAATTAATGCATCTAAACTTAAAGTCACAGGAGACTTTGCATAGACTAAATACACGCAAGCATAAGTTTTCAATAGTTGTAATAGCTCTTTTTCAGTTTTATGAATATTTTCAATATCCAAGAGCAAGACTTTTTTCATTTTTATCTCTAAATGTAAAATCCGCTAATTTCATCACTTTAGCGTTTAAGATTTATTTTATCAATAATGCGGTGGTTTGTTACTCATTGGATCAAACGGTGCAATCCCTTCTGACAAGTCTGAAGACTCAACGCGTTGGTATAAAAGCTGCATTTGTTTCTTCAAAACTGCAATTTCTTGTGTCTGAATTGCGAGCTGTTGATTGAGTTGCTCAACTAAATCGTCTAAAAATGCAATTCGCACTTGCAAATCTTCAATGGGTGCGGACAATGACGCGTGATCATCAAAATTTTGTTGTTTAGTCATTTCAGACCTCATCTGAGCTTTTAGGAAACATTATGGCCTATATTACTTTAAGGGATGTCCATCTCGCATTTGGCGGACCAGCCCTACTCGACGGCGCGAACTTTAACCTAGAACGTGGTGAACGAGTCTGTTTAATCGGTCGTAATGGTGAAGGTAAGTCTACTTTACTTAAACTGATTGAGGGAAGCTTATTACCCGATAGTGGTGAAGTTTCGATTCAAAATGGCTTAACCGTTTCTATGTTAGCCCAAGATGTTCCAATGGATTCAGGCAAAGTTGCCGACATTGTGGCGGATGGTGCGGGTGAAGCCGCAAGTGTCTTAAAAGAATATCATGAGGCAAGTGATGCTTGTGTGCTAGGTGATATGGATGCCTGCGACCGTATGGGTATGCTGCAGCATAAGCTAGATCAGTTAGATGGCTGGGCATTAGAAAATAAAGTAAATACCATTTTAGGTAAAATGGGACTCGACCCAAATGCAGATTTGGCTGACCTATCAGGTGGTCGTAAACGTCGTGTACTACTGGCGCGCGCTCTACTCAGTCAACCAGATGTTTTATTACTCGACGAACCGACCAACCATTTGGATGTGGAAAGTATTGAATGGTTAGAAAAATTCCTATTAGATCAAAACAATCTCACGCTTTTATTTATCTCACATGACCGTTCATTTGTAGATAGTATTGCGACCCGTATTGTTGAACTTGATCGTGGTATTCTGCGTGGCTATGAAGGTAACTATTCACGTTACTTAGAACTTAAAGCTCAGCAAATGGAAGCTGAAGAAAAACAGAATGCTTTATTTGATAAAAAACTTGCTGAAGAAGAAGCTTGGATTCGTCAAGGTATCAAAGCACGTCGTACCCGTAATGAAGGTCGTGTTCGTGCTTTAAAAGCTTTGCGTGAAGAATCTAAAGCTCGTCGCTTCCAACAAGGCAAAGTTAGCATGGCGACACAAGAGGCTAACCGTTCAGGTAAGTTGGTCTTTGAGATAGAAAACTTAAGTGTTAGCTATGATAGTAAACCACTCATTAAAGATTTCTCTGCAATCGTATTACGTGGTGATCGTATCGGTTTAGTCGGTGATAATGGTGTCGGAAAAACCACACTCATCAAAGCAATTCTAGGTGAAATCCAACACGGCGGTTCGGTTAAAACGGGTACACAACTCGAAGTTGCTTATTTCGATCAACTTCGTAATGCACTCGACCTCGGAAAAACCGTTATGGCGAACGTATCGGAAGGCTCAGACTTTGTCGATGTGAATGGTAACCGTCGCCATATCTATAGTTATTTACAGGACTTTTTATTCTCACCTGAACGCGCACGCACACCTGTGAAAGCCCTTTCTGGTGGTGAGCGTAACCGAATTCTATTGGCAAAACTTCTACTCAAACCATCAAACTTAATTGTGATGGATGAGCCAACCAATGATTTGGATATGGTGACACTTGAGTTGCTTGAAGAAATGTTGTCTGAATATAAAGGCACTTTGTTACTCATCTCGCATGACCGTGCATTTATGGACAACGTCGTCACCTCAACTTGGGTGTTCGATGGAAAAGGTAATATTGATGAGTATATTGGTGGTTACCAAGACTACTTGGAGCAACGACCAGATCAGAAAGTCGTTGATCAAAAGAGTGATGAAAAAAAGGCACAAGCCAAGGCTGAAGCTGCTGCATTGGCTGCCGCAACTCCAACGCCAAAGAAAGTGAAGCTAAGCTATAAAGATCAACGTGAGCTTGAGCAACTTCCTGCTGAAATTGAGAAATTAGAAGCAGAACAAACTAAACTTTCAGAGAAACTAGCGGATGGTTCATGGTTTGTTTCTGACGCGAATGCGGCGACTTTAGCCAGTCAACGCTTAGCTGAAATTGATGAGTTATTGCTTGAAAAATTAGAGCGTTGGGATGTATTAGAAAATCTTAGCAAAGGTTCATAATTCATTTCACAAGCCCAATCTTCAGGATATTACATAGTAATTTGAAGATTGGGCTATTCCCATAGATGTTTACTTCCCTCATCTCGTATAAGAATAAAAAAATATGGCTGAGCTTGATCTTTTAAATACATCCACCCAAGCACTGTATTTTGATCAATACACCTAAAAACATCATTAATCGGTTTTTCATCATAAATCATGGTGGCAGATGATTTACCTCTAAACTCAATCATCCTTAATCTTGCTTTACTTTTATCTGTTTTGAGTAATCTCAACCCTTTCACCAGATACTTACTCTTACTTTTTAAAAGACTTAAATCTAAACCTAATGGCAACCATTTCGGATCAATACTAAATAAGTTGGAACTTTTGGGGTTCAGTAGAACCAGTGGAAATACTGTTTCATCGTCTATAAATTTTTTCCCATACCAATTTGCTTTATCCAACAGACCATTCATTGGATGACTAGTGATGACTTCCAAACCTTTCCATTGACCATGCATAAACTCGCAATCAACACTCTCTAAATGATCAAAATAATTCATCATTTCCTGAGTATCCATTTTCTTGCCATCAAATATTTCTGAAATATTCATCTGTCTTTTTACCTTAATTATTTTAGCTATCCCTACAATCAATCTATTAAATAACTGTTTTTTTATACAGCACTTCAATAGAGTAAAAATCAACCACCATTCTATGATTTTTATTGTCAATACAACAAACCTCCTAGAACAATTATTAGAAAAGCAACTTCGTGTTACACTTCGCAAAAATTCAACTTATTTACGCATCTAAGTATATGAGCCAACAACAGTCTTATATTCCTGGCGAATTTCGATGGGAATTTTTACTTCCAAAATACTGGAAAATTTGGATCGCCATTATTTTCCTTATGCTTTTGGCTATCCTGCCTTGGGCAATTCAATGGCGCTTAGCACATGGACTAGCAGCATTATGTTGGTATCTATTGAAATCACGTCGTAAAACCACACTAAGAAATTTAGAAGTTTGTTTTCCTGAATGGTCGCCTGCCGAAGTTGAAGCTCAAGCCAAACAGGTGTTTGTCGACATGATGTTAGGTGTGTTTGAAACTCTAAATGCGTGGTATTGCCCACATTGGTTTAAAGGTCGACATACCATAGAAGGCTTAGAGCATATCCTTGATGCCAAAGCCCAAGGTAAAGGCATATTGTTACTCGGCACACACAGTACCTTGCTTGATGCGGGTGGTTATATTTGTGCTCAATACTTTGAACCCGATGTTGTTTATCGACCACAGAATAATCCAATGTTGGATATGTTGATTTATCGTTGTCGAGCGAATATTTATCAACAACAAATTGATCATGATGATATGCGAGGCTTAGTACGTCGTTTAAAAGATGGCGGTGCTATTTGGTATAGTCCAGATCAAGATTTTGGTTTAAAACAAGGTGTGATGGCTCCCTTTTTTGGTGTGCCTGCTGCAACCGTGACTGCGCATCGTCGTTTATTAAAAATCTCTAAGTCCGTTGCAATTCCATTATATTTTTACCGTTATGGTGATGTCCGCAATCCACAATATAAAGTACTCATCGAACCAATCGTCGAAAATATGCCAAGTGAAGATGAAGTAGATGATGCGATTCGTGTAAATAAAATTATTGAGGCTCAACTACGTATTGCACAGACACAATGGATGTGGTTTCACCGTAGATTCAAAACTCGAGCAGAAGGTTACGAAAAAATCTATTAGAAAAAATTAAAACCCGAGTTTCGCATCCTGCAAAACTCGGGCAAATAAGGTTGTGCTTTCACATCTTTGTTATTATCTTGCTTCCGTAGCAGGCATCATATCCATAATGCATTTTCCATCTCAGCGTCGCTATCCTTAAACGGAAATCCATTCCTGCGTGCATGTGCTCATGTATTTAGAATAAATCTTTTAAGTAGATTAGACCATTCGTTATGGACCTAAATCCCTGTACGTTATGGCTTACAATACTCCTTGTCTACTTTCCTTTTCCATCGCTTGTTTATGAGGTTGTGCTAACTCATCCACAACAATTTTTTCTTCTTTTTCAGCCTTTTCTATACCGTCTTGAATCGCCTCTTTCGCCTCTTGCTCATCATCAGCCGTTTGCTCCAACTCTTGTTGCTGTTGTTCAAAAATACGACCCGTCTGTAAAACGACATAAATTGGAAAATGATCAGAACCTATATGAGATAAACGTTTCATTTCCACTAAGCCAAAGTCAGTACTATGAAAGATATGGTCTAAAGACCAACGTAAAAGTCGATAATCTGCGTGAAAAGTATTCATGAAATAGCGACCTACCCGTGGATCTAGCAAACCACTGATTCGTTGAAATAATCGCGTGGTGCGTGACCATGCCACATCATTAAGATCCCCCATGACAATACAACTTTCATCCAAATCTTTTATTCGATCGCCAATAATTAAAAGCTCGGCATCTCTTAAAGTTGAATCTTTAGCTTCAGTTGGGCTTGGTGGTTTAGGGTGTAAACAATATAACTGTACTTGGATACCTGAACGTAATGTTACCGAAGCGTGTATAGATGGAATTTCATCACTTAAGATAAATTTCACTTCTGTATCGTGCAATGGCAAGCGGCTATATAGATGCATACCATATAAGTTATCTAAAGGTACGGGCACGCGATAAGGATAATCTTGTTCAATGTGAACTAACGCATTTTGCCAACTTGAATCTGACTCTAATGTCAGCACAACATCAGGTTTTAGTGTGTCTATATGCTCAAGCAATAGATGATATTTATCATTTGGCGTCAACACATTGGCAACCAGCAATGAGATTTGCTGGTTTTCATTGATTTGCTCAGGCTTAACTTTTTGAACTTGTTTTTTCCAAATCGGGGTATATGGAAGAACCATTTTCAACTGATAAGCGATTGCTGCGACCAGTCCAACAAACAGCAACTCGGTAGTCAAGGTCCATTTGGGAATAGCAAATAACATTGCAAAAAAGGCGAAGAGACCGAGTGCCAGAATCTGTAAACGCGGAAAGTCCGCACCTCTAAACCACCACTCATCTCTGGGGATTAATGACCAAAACGAAAGCCATATAACCAATACTGCACAAATCTGAATCCATATCATGTTCATTTTTCTCGTGGGGATGTCTTAGATTCTCAATAAAGTTATGGCTTTATCAATTTTCTATCTAATACAAACAAATTATTTCACTCAATTAAATTATCGTTTTATTTACGTAAAGCTTGCAGTTGTGGTCGCTTTTGATACACTCAAACCCCTTAAAAGTTTTTTGAAATACCGAGGCACAATGACATGAAAGTAGGTCTGGTCGGTTGGCGTGGGATGGTGGGTTCTGTCCTTATGCAACGTATGGTTGAAGAGAATGATTTTGCTCATATTGAGCCATTCTATTTTTCTACCAGTAATGCAGGTGGCGAAGCGCCTTCATTTGGTGGTAAGACTGCCCCAGCACTTATGGATGCTTCAGACATTAAGAGTCTGAAACAAATGGATGTCATTTTAACCTGCCAAGGTGGTGACTATACCTCTGATGTATTCCCGAAACTCAAAGCTGAAGGTTGGGATGGTTATTGGATTGATGCTGCGTCTACCCTTCGTATGGCGGATGATGCAATCATCGTACTTGATCCAGTAAACTTAAATGTGATTAAAGATGGTTTAGTCAACGGAACTAAAACTTTCGTTGGTGGTAACTGTACAGTTTCACTTATGTTGATGGGTTTAGGTTCACTTTTCCAAAATAATTTGGTTGAGTGGGCTACCTCAATGACTTACCAAGCAGCTTCTGGTGCTGGTGCGCAAAACATGCGTGAACTCATCACGGGTATGGGCTATTTGTACAACAATACTAAAGAATTACTAGATGATCCAAAATCTGCGATTCTTGATATTGATCGTCAAATTGCTGACTTACAACGTGGTGAAGGTTTCCCTAAAGCAAACTTTGGCGTGCCACTCGCTGGTTCATTGATTCCATACATCGACAAACAACTCGAAAGTGGTCAATCAAAAGAAGAATGGAAAGGTCAAGTTGAAACCAATAAAATCTTGGGTAATCAACAAATCGTTCCAATTGATGGTCACTGTGTTCGTATCGGTGCAATGCGTTGTCACTCACAAGCAATCACTTTAAAGTTGAAAAAAGATGTTGCGCTTGATGAAATTGAAGACATGATTCGCAACTCTAGCCAATGGGCTAAAGTCGTTCCAAATACTCGTGAAGCTTCAATGACTGACCTGACGCCTGTTGCAGTAACAGGTACTTTAACTGTTCCTGTAGGTCGTTTACGCAAGCTAAATATGGGTAAAGAATATTTAGGTGCATTTACAGTAGGCGATCAGCTACTTTGGGGTGCTGCTGAACCTTTACGCCGTATGCTTCGTATTTTAGTTGAATACAAGAACGCTTAAGCAAAAACACCTAAAAATCAAAAGCCGATCACACTTGATCGGCTTTTTTATGTTTTCACTTTTGAAGAATTTACAATTCATTTACATCACGTTAATGTATACTTTTACACGACTATAACATCACTTTTTCATGGATCGAGATGACTGTTTATAACAAATTAAAAATTGCCATTTTAGCCATATTTTCTTCGCAACATCTTTACGCAATTACACTCGATCCGTTGCAAGTTCAATCTGCGCCTGGGGAATTACTTTACGCTGAGATGAGTTTTCATCAAGCAGACACGAACTCAAAACTAGAAGTGAGTTTAGCTACGCCTGAAGATTTAATGATGATTGGCGCAGCACACCAACCACCATCTGGTTTAAATTTTTTTACAAGACGTAATAGCCAAGGCGAAGGAACGATTGTTATTACTTCCACACGCCCAATGACTGAAGCTGAATTAAATATTATTTTAAAAATTCAGGAAGGTAGCGCATCACATTTAAAACATATCCGACAGCCTATTCGTAGATCTGTTGATCCTGTTTTAGCTAAATCAATTGCCGAAAAACCGCTTACACCTAAGTTTATTGTGAGTGAAAAAGATATCGCATTAAACTTACCAGTGAGTACTCGATTTAATGCCAATGCATCTGAGTCAAAAGAGCAAAGTTTAAAACAAGAAACTTTGCTGAATGCACCATATAAACTTCCCCCTGTTTTAAATAATGATGATTCTTCAGTAAATGCTGAAGCTATTTCAATTGCACCACAACCAAGTGCACAGCCAAATACGTTACAACAAACAGCCTCAGCAAATAATAACGTCAATGCTGAACAAGTTGCTCAAGCTCCTGCACCTTCGAAAGTCGTTGAGTCTTCGCAAACACCACCGACGGATCTCAATAGTGAAAAAACGATTGCTCGTCAGGACATGAAAAAGGTGGAAACAACACCAACTCAACAAAAAGCTCAACAACCTAACAAAACTCAGCAGGCAAAAGTCAAAGCACCTGAGCAGAAAAAACTAAATTCTGAAAAAACCCAACAACACGTAGTTCAACGCAATGAGTCTCTGTGGAGTATTGCACAGCAAATCGCAAGTCAGACACAACAGCCAGTAACACAAGTCATGTCTCAAATTAAAAAACAAAACGAACATGCATTTATTGGGGGTAATCAAAATAGAATACGCCAAGGTTCACGTTTAAACTTTAATCTAAGCAATATTCCAAGTCGTCCAGCACAAAATGCTAATCAGCTTGCAGCACAAACCACAACTGTACCTAATGGACGTACCAAATACCGTTTACAACAAGCTGAAATGTCTCTAGTTGCCGAGAGTAATCAAGATTCCAGCACAGGAAGTGCGAAGAAGGACACATTACAACAAAAAACCAGTGCTGACTTATCATTAAAAGTTATGACAGCAAGGGAAAAAACCGTTACATTACAACGAAACGTGACTCAGTTAGAGTTGGCATTGCGTCAAAAGGAACAGCGTATCCAGCTATTAAATGCTCGACTGGCTGAATTACAAGAGCAACTAAAAGCTCAACAGGAAACTAAAAAGCCAACACGCTAGGTTACGAGAAGATTCTCATAAATTTACACTAAAAGCTGCTCTAATCTTTAAGGGGTGAAGATCATGTCAACTATCATCATTGTATTGTTAGTTATTGTATTAGTCGTTGCGATCGTTTTAAAAAAACGTGCTGACAATGAAAATACAGCAACTCCTAAAAAAGGAGGTGCAGCCAAATCTCAAAAAAAAGCAGCATCAAAAAAAGTTGCGACCAAATCAACACCTATTGCTGAAGTCGAAACACAACAACAGACAAATAAAGTTCAAGCCAGTACACCTGTACCAACACAACTGAAAGAAAAGATTGAGCAACTTATTCTTGCTAATAACTTTCAAGCTGCTGAAGCTCAAATCAATCAGGCACTTAAAACAGATGATTCTCAGCATGACTTATATATCTTATTGTTAGATCTTCACATCGCTCAAAAAGATGATTTTGCAATTAATCAGTTGATTAAACATTTACAAGATTTAGAACTAAATTCACTGATCCAAACTGCACTGGACAAGAAAAAAGAATACGAAACCAATAAACCTTCAGATGCTTTAGAATTTCATTCTAGCAAAGGCCATTTTGGTCAAACATCAACTATTATTGAAACTCCTGTACAAGATAATTCAGCAGATTTTGATGCATTGGTTGCTTCACCTAGCCCAGCTGAATCATTTGATCAACTTCAAACGGAAGTTACACCGCCTCCAGTTGAAGAGCCAAAAATAGAAGCTGAACCTACTCCTGAAGTTAAACCTTTAGATTTTAGTTTTTCTTTTGAACAAAAAGAAACTGCTGAACCTGCAATAGAAATTGAAACCAAATCCTCGCCTGAACCTGAATTAACAGAATCAAAAGATCAAGCCCCTCTTGAATTTTCTTTCAACCTCGAACCTACAACCTCACCTACTGTCACTGAACAGGAAGTCAAAGTTGAAGAAACCAAATCTGGTCTAGATTTTAGTTTTGCTGATCTTGAACTAAAAACACCTGAACCTGAAACAAAAACTGAAGCACCAATTCATTTAGATTTAGACTTCAATCAACCTGAAGTTAAGCTTGAAGAACAGCCAGTCTTTGACAAAACGGCATTTACATTTGAGATTAACGAACCGACAACGGCTGAAGAAACTCAACCTGAACTCATCACACCAGTCTCTCAAACAGCACCTGCTCTTTCAACTAACGATCCTTTAATGCAATCTTTTCCAGATTTGCAAACTATGGACGAAGCTCAACTTAATCTTGATCTAGCAGAACAATATATTGAATTAGGTGCTTATGAATCTGCGCGAGTTATATTGCAGACCAATCAATCACTTTTTAATCAAGATCAACAACAATACGTAGAAAAGTTACTGAATAAAATAGCTTCCTAAATTTGATCAGTCTAATATAAGCAGTCTCTCGGACTGCTTTTTTTATGATGAAAAAAATTGCTTTGATCTACATGGGTGGTACGTTTGGCTGTGTCGGTAATCCGTTAATGCCAATGCCTGAAAATGAGTTTATTCCCTTACTTGAAAAAGTCATTCCACCCCATCTTGACGTTGATTGTTTTGCAGCACCTAGTATAAAAGACAGTAGTGCTTGTACGGCTGTAGATTGGCTGAAGCTTATTCAGCAAATTCAAGACCTTCAACTCAAAAACTATCAACATTTTGTCATCATTCATGGCACTGACACACTCAGTTATGCTGCAGCGACACTTGCACGTTTCTTGGGACAGTCATCTCATATTATGATTACGGGTAGTCAATATCCTCTACTTAATATTGAAGGGAATGACACTCGAGAATTTACTGATGCTCTCGGGAATCTAAATTTAGCACTTGAGCAGGTACTTAGCCTTCCTGTCGGTACATATTTAGCATTTCATCAACATATTTTCCATGCGCAAACTGTTCTCAAAGTACATACGACTGAATTAGATGCTTTTGCAGGCGTTGATGCACATCAATCATGCCAAACTTCTATCGAAAATTTTATCGTTCAAGCTGAACATATAGAACGTGCCTCATCATTAACCGTACTGAATTTAATGTTGCAGCCAATCGCAAAAGAACAACTTGCTGCTCAACTCGAAAATTTAATTAAAAACCCACCACACTTCTTGATATTACAAGGGTTTGGAACAGGAAATATTGCAACCAATTCCGAATTATTGAATTTATTCGGAGCATTATATGAACGAGGTTGTGTCGTCATTATTAGTTCACAAGTCGTATTTGGTAAACTTGATCAACGATACGCTGTGAGTTCTTGGATAGAAAATGCCAAAGTATTAATCAATGATTGTCATAGTCATGCGGATTTATATGCAAAAGCATTGCAAATGTATTTAAAATACCCGACTCATGTTCAATGGTTTGAACATTGGAATACACACTAAGATTGAGGTTTAAGCATGCAACGTTACGCGATCGGTATTGAATTTTGTGGTACTCAATACCGTGGTTGGCAAACTCAACAAGCAGGCGTTGTAAGTGTGCAAGAAACCATCGAAAAGGTACTCAGTAAAATCGCCGACCACCCTGTCATTCTTCATGCTGCTGGACGGACTGATGCTGGCGTTCATGCAACCAATATGGTCGCACATTTCGATACCACGGCCATTCGTCCCGAACGTGGATGGCTTATGGGAGCAAATAGCCAACTCCCAAAAGACATTTCTATTCAGTGGATCAAATGCATGGATGAAAATTTTCATGCACGTTTTAAAGCAATGGCTCGTCGTTATCGTTATGTAGTATATAACGCCCCCACTCGTCCTGCTTTACTCCACAAGCAAGTCACCCATCTATACCAAGAATTAGATGTGCAAAAAATGATTAAAGCTGCTGCGAAATTTGAAGGCACTCACAATTTTGAGTCATTCAGAGCTGCCGCATGCCAATCCAATCAACCTGTACGACATGTAAAGCATTGTCGTTTATTTGAACATGGTCGCTATTTAGTTTTAGATATTCAAGCCGATGGTTTCTTACACCACATGGTTCGAAATATCATGGGGTGCTTACTTGAGATCGGGCAAGGAATGTATGAGATTGACCATATAGACACGATGTTTGCTGCCGAAGATCGTCGCGCAGCAGGGATTACTGCTCCCGCAGATGGTCTATATTTTATCCAATCTTATTACCCAGATCAGTTTGATTTACCTCAGCTGCCTCTCGGACCTCACTGGTTAAATCTACCCGAATAAAAAAAGCCCTCTTCTTGAGGGTTTTTCCTGATGTAAAAGATTAACGCTGTTTTCTTTTACGATACTCAACAGGGGTTTCATTCGTCCAGCGTTTGAATGCACGATAGAATGTACTTGGTTCTGAAAAGCCCGTTAAATAAACAATTCTTTCAACACTTTCATTGGTATTTGCCAAAAGTTTTTTCGCCAAACGACAACGATAATCGGAGAGGATTTGCTGAAAACTGGTATTCGCCTCGCTAAGCTGAGTTCTTAAACGACGCGGTGTAATGTTGAGCTGGGCTGCAACGGTTTCTAAAGTTGTCTCACCGCTTTCTAATGTTGAGCCAATTGCACGACGTACTTCACCCACCAGATCATAGCGAGCTAATTCTTGTAACTTCTCAATCGCAAGTTGCTCGTGTAGTTGTAATAATTCTGGTTCGGCCTGCCATAGTGGATAATCAAGCACAGCCATATCAAAATAAAGACGTGTTTCTTTCTGACCTAAACTGACAGGGCAGCCATACACTCTGAAATACTCATCATCATCAGCGCCTTCATTGAAATTGAAATCAATGAAGATCGGCTGAAATTGTCCTTCGGTAATGAACTTGAAAAAGCGCAAAATACCTGACATCGCACATTCAGAAAAATGACGATTGACTAAATTATCAGGCCAATATTGTTCACCATTGCTTAAATAGCAACGACCATCTTCTATGACTAACTTCGCATCAAACGCATCACTTATCAGACGTTGATAGGCTAAGGCACGTTTAAGCCCTTCACCAAACGTTTCACTACTGATAAATAAGTGTTCAATGACTTGACCACGATATAATGGAAGATGCTCACCTAAATGTAGACCAATATCTGGATCATTACTCACTTCCTGTGCTGCGATCCAAAATGCATTTTGAGCACTTAAAGGGGTTCTGGCATTGGTATCAACTTGATTTAGAGCAACACCTGCTTTTGTTAAAATCTCTTCAGTAGGTAATCCTGCTTTACGAATTGCCTGATAACCAAAGCGCAATACAACCGATGCATCTGTTAACTGACCCACGCAGTGCCCTTCCCTGTAGATACTTTATTATGACAATAAGCGATGATTTTAGATTAACGTTGATTGACCAAACTGACAACACTATTCTGCTTCTTTTGTTAAAAAAAAATACAGATTGTTAGACAGTTTTCTCAAAATAAACGTTGCAGCCTTTGCTAAGCCAGCGTCTTGTAAATTTTAAATAAATTGACTATAATTTGCGCCTTTCCAATTTGATCATCAGGTAGGCCATGGCCAATAAAGAGGAACTCATTGAGTTCGAAGGCGTTGTCACCGAAACGCTTCCTAATACGATGTTCCGTGTACGTTTAGAAAACGGTCACGAAGTTATTGCTCACATTTCTGGTAAAATGCGTAAACACTATATCCGTATTTTAACAGGTGACAGTGTTAAAGTTGAAATGACACCTTATGACTTAACTAAGGGTCGTATCACGTACCGTGCACGCTAAGATTAGTGAATGCAAAAAAGCCACATGATTTGTGGCTTTTTTTATATCTATAAATTGCGCTATTCACTCAAACGTGTAGTTTTACAGCCTACTGTCTGACATTCACGTAAACGCTCTAATAGCCAATGATTGCGCTCTTGTGTCGTTGATAAGCGACATTGTACATCTACAGAAACTTGCTGATCATCAGTACATTCAGCATCTCTATAGCGAATCCAAGCAAGTTGTGACTTTTTCAAAATTTTTTGTTGTGTTTCATCTAATTTCTGACGTAATTGCTGGTAGTTCTTATTCAAATCTGCATCAGCACTCGCATAAATCTTATTGGTACAATAAATATCATCATAGGTATTCCGAGCTTTATCACAATTATTTGCCATCGCGAATGTTGATGCCACCCCCAAAATTAAACCTAAGATGATCTTATACATGAATTCTTTCCAAACAATTTATTATCCAAATATCTAGGGTCTGTTGACATTTACTGTTCATAATTAAACCTATAAAGGTAGCCATAAAAATATACAGGCTAAGGCAACAGCACTTTGATAATTTCTTTTGAGCTTGTCATATCGAGTAGCTATCCCTCTAAATTGTTTTAATCTACAAAACATATTTTCAACTAAATGCCTGATTTTATATAAATACCAGTCCATATGATCATTGTTCGATTGGCTATTTATTTTCTTTGGTATATTCGCTTTTGTTCCTGTTTTTCTGATCTGCTCACGCAGTGGTTCTGAATCATAGCCTTTATCTGCGCATACCACTTCTGTCTCTTTTAAATCTAATGTTGCTATTAAATCAGGTGCAACTTTGATGTCATGTGTAGTGCCATCGGTAATCATGAAATCAATAGGATTGCCATGTGAATCAACAATCAAATGTATTTTTGAGGAGTTTCCTCCTACACTTTTAGAAATGGATTGATTCGCTATACCGGCAGAATGTTGATGAGCACGTACGTGAGAGCCATCAATAAAAATCCACTCCATATCGGGGCATGATGCTAATAATTTGAATAATCTAAGCAACTTACCGCTGCTTGACCAACGATTAAAACGTTTGAAAATAGAGTTTGATTGACCGAAATAGGAAGGAATATCTCGCCACGGACAGCCTGTTCTAATTCTATAGAGAATAGCTTCAATAAAATTACGTAAATTTGAGTTGTGATGAATAGATAAATTACGCAAAATAGTTTTCAACTTTTGCCAGTGTTGATCTGTCAGCATGGTACGAGGCATAGCGAATAGTAAAATT
>NZ_JAKTID010000051.1:0-14491 GCF_027854795.1 Acinetobacter sp. AOR34_HL
TTTAAGGTCACTCTTTGTGCCTGATAAAAAATGGCGAAAACAAGAAGAACCTCAATTGAGGTTCTTCTTGTGATATTTGTGGGACAGCAGTGCCCTTAGGTGCTTTTTAATTACAAACTTGTTACTAGCAAGACAACAAAGCTAAATAACAATGTCCCTAATGATCTTTTACACTGCACGTGAACTTCATGTTCAAACCCTTGAGTGTATTGCTCTATGTTATCCATAACCGCATGCTCATCAAATGTACGCTGATCTTTAATCTGCCGAAATAATCGTCGAATTGAAATTAGCAAAAAGTCGTAGAGCATGCAATACTTTTTTAACATTGGGTTTAAACAATTAATTTAGCAGAAGAAGAAATTTGATAGATTTATGGTTTTTTTACCATAAAAAAAGCCCACCAAAGTGAGCTTTTTTCTGCGGCATACTATTAGTTTTGAGCAACTACAGTAATACCAGTTGCTTGTGGGCCTTTTTTGCCTTGAGCAACAGTAAATGACACGCGTTGTCCTTCATGAAGAACTTTGAAACCATTGCTTTGGATTTCGCTAAAATGAGCAAAAACATCTTGTCCAGAATCAGCATGGATGAAACCAAAACCTTTAGTTTCGTTGAACCATTTAACTGTACCAGTCGCAGTGTTAGACATATCTTTAACCTATTTAAAAAATTCGGGATGCTTAGCAGCAAATAACTTGGAGTAATAAAACTTTGAGACTAAAATCTGATAAAACGAGAGGTTTAACTAAACTACGAAATTAAAGATTTGCTGAATCAACAGTGTTATTCTTCTAGTTAAGAACCACTATACACGAGTTTGCTTTTTACAAGCAATAAATATCTGCTTATTTATATAGATAATTTTCAATTATTATTTAGGAAATTAGATTTTTTATATTTAATTATTGAATTATAAGGATTTTATATTCATAAAAAAGCTAAAAAACAATTATAACTAAGAGAATAATCCAATAAAGCCCAACCTAAAAATGTAACAATATTTCTATGTTAGGCGCAAATATGACTAATTTAGTCGATACAACTGGTTTGGTGATGTATAAAAACTTCTACCATCAAGATTAAATTCAATTTCTTGACCAGATTGTAAAAGGATTTTTTTTCCTACCTCAACCCATTTAAAGCCATTAAGCGTGCTTTGCTGACGTTTGAGGGGAATAATTTGTACATTAATTTCATTGCCATTTGTGGCAGTGGCAATATGCCATTCATTGATAATTTTCAAAACTTAAATACTCATGACTGAGCTCAAGTGACAACTTGGATTTACTACAACACTAGGTAAGGAAACAGAGCATAACTAGGATTTAATAATAATTTTAGCTTTTTAGGTTTATTTCAGCTAACTCGTTACTGTTTAAGAAAACAACAACGTTTTTATAGATCACAGAGCAAAATAAATTGGATGCGGGGGTTGGATTTGAACCAACGACCTTCGGGTTATGAGCCCGACGAGCTACCAGACTGCTCCACCCCGCATCAGCGAGTTAGCTTTATACGCCCTTAGCTAATTTAATGCAAACTTTTTCTCCATAAATCTTTAAAAACTAAAATACTTGCTCATATTTAATACAAAAAAGGAAATTCTTTACGTCATTCAAATAATTCAAACAAATTTTTTAAATCACACTCCTACTAGTCAAAATCTTTTAAATCGACTCTTTAAATGACTGAAATTTTTATCCAACAAAAAATTGTACAAGGCAAAAGGCTATATGTAACAATATCAACATTCTTTTATTTTTATAGTGCTGCATGTCACTCATTATTGGTATTGATCCTGGTTCACGCTTAACAGGTTACGGAATTATTGAAAAGGACGGTAATATGCTACGCTTTGTCGATGCGGGCACCATTCGTACAGAAACACAAGAAATGCCTGAGCGTTTAAAAAGAATTTTCGCTGGTATTGAGCGTATCGTTAAATTTCACGGTCCTACCGAAGCTGCTGTTGAACAAGTATTTATGGCTCAAAATCCTGATTCAGCTTTGAAACTCGGTCAGGCACGCGGTGCTGCGATTGCCGCCTTGGTGAATTTAGACTTACAAGTAGCTGAATACACAGCACGTCAGATTAAACAGTCTGTGGTTGGTTATGGTGCAGCCGAAAAAGAACAAGTCCAAATGATGGTGATGAAACTACTTAACCTTACTATTCAACCGCAAGCCGATGCAGCCGATGCTCTAGCTGCTGCTATTTGCCATGCCCACGCTTCGGGAAGTATGAGCAAAATGGCTGTTTTAAATGCATTAGGCGGGATGGCTCGTGGACGCAGTCGTTCGAGTAGTAGAAGACGTTAAGATTTACTGATTTACAACTTGATAAATTACCTTCCCCATTTCATGTGCTTGCAAGCCTCTAATCCCTTGTTCAGCGAGTAAATCTCCTGCTTGTGCATGTAAGCTGACAATTTCATGTAATGAGACTTGCTCATGAAATTGCGCTTTTAGACTCGCAATCATGCCTGCCAGTACATCCCCCATTCCACCCGTTCCCATCCCCGCATTACCTTGAGTGCAAATCCATAATTGATCATCTAATGTCAGACTCCCTGCACCTTTAAGCACCCATTGTCCTGCATATTTTTGTTGTAGCTGATAAATCGCGGCAATTCGATCTTGTTCAATATCTGCTGCTTTACAACCCAACAAAGTTGCTGCCTCACCTGAATGTGGAGTTGCATAAACATGTGCACTTAATTGCTGCGGATATCGTGCCAAAAACCATAATCCATCAGCATCCAATACAACTTCTAAATGTGAATTTTTATTAAGTAAATCAAACCATAATTGATAGATATTTTCAGCCCATTCATCTCGTCCTAAACCCATTCCAAAACAGACTGCGTCGACTTGTGCTAATAAATGTTGAATAAGCCCTTGATCAAGCCCATTAATATCTCTCACCATAATATTAGGTGAACGCGCTAGAATTGCTTGATGATGTTTAGAATGGCAAACCACTGTAACTTTGCCTGCACCAGCATGAAAAGCAGCTTCAGCAGACATAATGACTGCCCCCCCCATATCGGCGTGTCCACCGACGACTAGCACATGTCCATAACTTCCTTTATGACCAAAGGCTTTGCGCTTCGGTAAAGCAATTCGTTCAGGAGATAAATAAGCAAGTGGTTTTAATTCTGCATCAATTGGGATCAAGCTGACTAAATGCAGTTTTCCCACATACTCCTTGCCTTGACCTGTAAACAATCCAGCTTTATATCCCAATAAGGTAAAAGTTTGATCTGCTTCTGTTGAACAAGGTAAAGCCTGACCAGTATCAGCATGAATTCCACTAGGAATATCAACTGACACTTTGAAACCTGTTTGCAGATTATAGAGGTGAATAATATTTTGCCATTTTTGATCCAGCATTCGATTTAATCCGATCCCAAATAAAGCATCTATATGACAATCGAATATGGGTAAGTCTTGGTTTATCTCATGTTCAGACAATAAATAGTCAATTGTTTGTGTATCAACTTTTTGGCTTTGAGCGTAATGAAATGCCTGTTGTAAATCCTCAGAATGACCTAGCTCTGTAGCAAACACGGTTACTTTAAATCCCTGCTGCTTTAAAAATGCAGCTATATAATAGCCATCACCTGCATTATTGCCCTGACCACACCAGACCGCGATATGGTTAATTTTTTTAGCTAGAAATTGTTTATTTAAGTTTTGCGCTATTGTCCAAGCTGCTTGCTGCATTAAACCTAAAGAAGAATTCCGTTGAGCAAACCATCGACGCTCCCATGCTTGTATACTTTGACTATCATAAACTTGGCTATGGTAAACTGATTGTTGCATGATTTTCTCCTTATTATTGGTTTATGACTTCCACTTCCTCATCTCACAACACTTCTCAAAAGATTGAGATTCAGCAGCTTGATCCTCAAGAACTTAAAACATGGATAAAAGCACAAGCTTTGGAATTGGGTTTTTCTGATTGTGTCATTGCCAAACCAGATGCTCAAGATCAAATGCCGAGATTTACAGAATATTTAAAACGCGGTTATCATGCTGACATGCACTATTTAGAGGAAAACCTAGATAAACGAGCCGACCCAACTTTGCTCGTGCCAGGCACAAAAAGTATTATCTGTGTGCGTATGAACTATCTTGTAGCATCGCCAAAGCCCCGTTATGTACCATTTGAACCAAATTCAGCCATTATCGCACGTTATGCACGTGGTCGTGATTATCACAAAGTTATGCGTGGTCGACTTAAAACTTTAGCTACACGCATCAAAGAAAAAGTTGGAGATTTCGAATCACGTCCATTTGCTGATTCAGCACCAATTTTTGAAAAATCCCTTGCTGAAAGTGCAGGTATGGGTTGGACAGGGAAACATACTTTACTTATTCATAAAAAATCAGGTTCCTTTTTTGTTTTAGGTGAGTTATTTACTTCGCTTGATCTACCTTTTGATCAACCTGCAACAGCTCATTGTGGCTCATGTACAGCGTGTATTGATATCTGCCCTACACAAGCGATTGTTGAACCTTATATGTTAGATGCTCGAAAATGTATTGCATATCTAACCATTGAATATAAAGGCATAATCCCAGAAGAATACCGCGCTGGAATTGGTAATCGAATTTTTGGTTGTGATGATTGTCAGTTAATTTGTCCTTGGAATGGCTTTGCTAAAACAGCCACAATTCCTGATTTTGATCCAAGACATAGTTTAGACAATATTAGCTTACTCGATATTTGGCAGTGGGATGAAGCTACATTTTTAGCCAACACTGAAGGCAGCCCGATACGTCGCACAGGGTATCAATCATTTAAACGTAATATTGCAATCGGACTTGGAAATGCGCCATACTCGAATGAAATCGTTGCTAAGTTGCAAGAAGCAAAACCTTGGCACGATGAGATTGTAAACGTACATATTGATTGGGCAATTCAACAACAATTGCGACAACCAGTTGTCCATCACATAGAAAAATGATGTTTTTTGCCCTTTGGCTTTGGCATGATTTCTGTATGATTAATCTCAATCTTTGTAATCAATCATCATGGATATAACAATGACCCTACGTAATGACTGGACTCGTGATGAAATCCAAGCCTTATATGACCAACCTTTTTTAGATTTAGTATTTGAAGCACAACGCGTTCATCGTCAACATTTCCAAGCAAATACCATTCAAGTAAGCACACTACTTTCAATCAAAACAGGTAAATGTCCTGAAGACTGTAAGTATTGCTCTCAATCTGCTCATTACGATTCTAAATTAGAAGCGGAAAAACGCATTGCTGTTGATAAAGTTATTCGTGAAGCTATTTCAGCAAAAGAATCTGGTTCTTCACGTTTTTGTATGGGTGCTGCTTGGCGTAATCCACATGAACGTGATATGCCTTATGTTCTCGAAATGGTTCGTGAAGTAAAAGCATTAGGTTTAGAAACTTGCATGACTTTGGGGATGCTAAACCAATCTCAAGCAGAACGCTTAAAAGATGCTGGTTTAGATTACTACAACCACAACCTTGATACTTCTCGTGAATATTATTCACACATCATCAGTACACGTAGTTTTGATGACCGTTTAAATACACTTGATCACGTGCGTCAGGCTGGGATGAAAGTTTGTAGTGGTGGGATTGTTGGTCTAGGTGAAACTCGTAATGACCGTATTGGTTTATTACATGAGCTTTCTACTATGCCCGTTCACCCTGAATCCGTACCAATTAACATGCTTGTTCCAATTGAAGGTACTCCGCTTGCAGATGTAGAAAAGTTAGATGTTACTGAATGGATTCGTACCATTGCTGTTGCACGTATTATTATGCCTCACAGTTATATCCGTTTATCTGCTGGACGTGAATCCCTTAGTGATTCTGATCAAGCCTTAGCATTTATGGCTGGAGCAAACTCTTTATTCTCTGGTGATAAATTACTAACAACACCAAATGCTGGTGAAGGTAAAGATCAAGTCTTATTTGCTAAATTAGGTTTAACTGCTGAAAAACCTAAACCAACGGTGGCAGAACTCTCTATAGATGCAATGAGTGCATAAAATATAAAAACCTTGTCAATCGACAAGGTTTTTTTCTGTACTGTGGAGATTAGATCGAAGTAACTAAAATTCCATATTTTGCATTTAGAAACATGCCTTGACGAATAATGTCTACGCCAGCAGCATGTGTTACGGATAATTCTTGTGTATGTACATCAAAATGAAATGAATCAAAAATATCTTGATGTTGCATAAGCCAAAAAATTGTATTGGCAATATTTTCATTAACCGTATAAGTGTCAGAATTGAAGTCTTTATTCATGAGATTCAATATTTTCAACTAAATTAAAAATATCATAACGAATAAATTTACTTAAAACAGCTATATAAAAAAACACTTAACCAAAGGAGATTCATGGTTAAGTGTATCAAGAGGAATTTCTAGATTATGCAGCTTGAGGACTAATAAGACTTTGTCCTGACTTCAAGCTGATCATCGCTTTAGCATTAAACTCTAAGGTTAAAACATGGTTATCAAGATGAACATGATATGCGTGAATTAATGGCTGCTGCCCTTCATCTGTCTCAAGCATGTATTCATCGGCAATATTTAAAATACCTTCAAGATTTGTTGTACTCGAAGCTCGGTCATGACTGAACAAGTCATAAATCGTTTGTAAGTTAAAGCTTGTGATCAATTCTTGAGGATGATTTTTAATATAACTTTCAAGAAATAAAACAAATTTATGAGCAAAAAAATAGTAGTTCGGTTTATGAGTATAAAGCATATTCATTGAAAACTCCTTAGCTGATTTTTTCATCTAATCATGACTAAAACACTAAGAATTGAATCTTAAAAAATTCTTAAAATAAGTTAGGTGTTTTTGTAATCTATGTAATTTTCCCCACCTATATTTAGATTTTTTAAAAATAAGCTGAACTGATTTTTTATAGTTATTGATAAGAAAAAATGAATAATATGATCAAAAAACAATCAAAAGATCTGATTTTAATCACAAAACTTAACAGTCACCCTAGGATTATTTAAATAAAATTCACTTAATAACGAAAGTTTATTAACAAAAACTAATAAGTAAACAGTAGGTTATTCAAATTATAACAATTGATAAATTTAAGTGTTGAATTTATGTGACGAAGTTTGCATTTTTTATAATGAATGGTATATTTCGCGCATTACTTATTCAGCGCAAGAATTTAACTGGAAAAGTAATCTAATTCAAACTTTTAGCTGATGTATTAGAGAAATCATTATGAAAAAACTTGCTTTGATCGCTGCACTTTCAGTTGTAGGCATCGCAAACGCTCAAGCTGCTGACGGCACAATTACAATCAATGGTCTAGTAACTGACAAAACTTGTACTATCAATACTCCTGCTGGTAAAGACTTTACTGTTACACTTCCAACAGTTTCTAGACAAACTTTAGCAAATGCTGGCGATGTTGCAGGTCGTACTCCATTCCAAATCAACTTAAAAGATTGTTCAGAAGGTAAAGTTGCAACTTACTTCGAACCAGGTGCAACTGTTGACTTCAACACTGGTCGTTTAATCAACCAAGCTACTGCTGGTGCTCAAAACGTTGATGTTCAATTATTAGGTAGCAACAACCAAGTGATTCCAGTTTTAGCTGCTGGCGCTAGCGGTGCTCAAGCTAACTCTCAATGGGTTGATGTTGTTGATGGCGGTACTGCCGACTTGAACTACTATGCTGAATACTACGCAACTGGTGCATCTACAGCTGGTGAAGTAACGACAAACGTTCAATATACAATTATTTATCAATAATTATTGATCGCTGAGTTTCTATGTTTCAGAACATAGAAACTCTTTCATTTTTATAATCTTCCGCTTTTTCAGAGAATGTAAAACATGTCATTTCACAGTTGTAATTTTTTGTCTGGCTTAGCACTCTGTTCGATGATTGCCACAGCTTCGCACGCAGAAATTGTTATTCATGGTACACGTGTCATTTATCCTTCTGATGCCCGTGAAGTAACATTACAACTTAGTAACAATGGCTCTAAACCTGCTCTGGTGCAAGCTTGGATTGATGAAGGTGATCCTAAAAGTACTCCTGATCAATCAAAAGTACCTTTCATGATTACACCACCTATTTCACGTGTTGAAGCGACAAAAAGTCAAACGCTCAGAATTACAGCTCTGCCAAATGCCTCTACGTTAAATCAACAACAAGAATCTGTACTCTGGTTAAACGTACTAGACATCCCACCAAAGCCAACGGCTAAAGGTGGAGAAACAGTACCTGATAATTTTTTACAACTCGCAATTCGTTCTCGAATTAAATTCTTTTATCGCCCTTCAACGATCAAAGAAGATGCCAATTTAGCTGCAGATAAATTGCAATGGCAAAAGTCTGGGCAAAGTCTTGTGATTAAAAATCCGACTCCATTCCACATTACGATGACTTCTATTTTCCAAGTGAATGGCGATAAAAAAGTCGATTTATTGCCTCAAGGCCTAATGTTAAAACCTTTTTCAGAAGATCGTGTTCAATTAAAAACGTCATCTACTGAAAAAATGAGTTTTATCAATGTTAATGATTACGGTGGACGCGTCGAAAGACCAATTAAGCTCCAATAATCATTCATTATTTCTTATAACCAATAATTTTAAGTACCTATACCGTATAGGCGAATTTTATTATGTCAAAACGGCACGCACCATACAGATTATTAAAGCGTCATATTTGTTTTTACCTTACATCAGGCATAATCAGTATGACTACGCCAATCATGGTGTACGCGGATGAATCTACTCCTAATAATGCCACGGAGGCTGAGTTTGACTCATCCTTCTTGATTGGTGATGCTCAGAAAATTGATATTTCACGCTTTAAATATGGTAACCCTGTTCTACCAGGTGAATACAACGTTGATGTCTACGTGAATGGTCAATGGTTCGGTAAACGCCGTATGATGTTCAAGGCGATTGATCCTAAGCAAAATGCAACAACATGCTTCAATACAAGCACGTTACTCGAATACGGTGTTAAGCAAGAAATTTTGAAACAGACTCAACCTATTCAATCAGCTAATAGCTGTATGAAAATTGAAGAATGGATTGACGATTCGTTTTATGAATTTGATACTTCAAAATTACGTGTAGATATTTCAATCCCACAAGTTGCATTACAAAAAAATGCTCAAGGCTATGTAGATCCAAGTATCTGGGATCGTGGGATTAATGCTGGTTTTCTATCATATAGTGGTAGTGCTTATAAAACATTCAACAATAATAGTGATAATAAAGAAACAACTAATGCATTTATGGCTTTAACAGCTGGTGCAAACATTGCTGGCTGGCAATTACGCCATAATGGTCAATGGCGCTGGCAAGATCGCCCGCCCGATAATGAAAGTAAATCAGACTATCAAGCGACAAGCACCTACTTACAACGTGCTTTTCCTAAATATCGTGGCGTACTTACCTTAGGTGATAGTTTCACAAATGGTGAAATCTTTGACTCTTTCGGATATCGAGGTGTAGATTTTTCAAGTGATGACCGAATGTTGCCGAATAGCATGCTCGGCTATGCCCCTCGTATTCGCGGAAATGCAAAAACCAATGCTAAAGTTGAAGTACGTCAACAAGGTCAACTGATTTACCAAACTACAGTTTCACCAGGAAGTTTCGAAATTAATGACCTCTACCCAACAGGTTTTGGCGGTGAGTTAGAAGTATCGATTATTGAATCAAATGGTGAAATACAAAAATTCGCTATTCCTTATGTATCTGTAGTGCAAATGTTGCGCCCTGGTATGAGTCGCTACTCTGTTACTGCAGGTGAATTTAGAGATAATGATATTAATATCGACCCTTGGGTTGTACAAGGTAAATACCAAAGAGGTATCAATAATTACCTCACTAGTTATACAGGTTTTCAAGCAACTGAAAAATATGCTTCAGTATTGGCTGGTGCAGCATTTGCAACGCCAATCGGAGCAATTTCATTAGACCTCACCCACTCTGATGCTGATTTTGAAAGAAAAAAATCACAAACGGGGCAAAGTTATCGACTGAGCTACAGCAAGTTGATTACATCAACGAATACAAACCTCACACTCGCGGCCTATCGTTATTCGACAGAGAATTACTACAAATTACGTGATGCAATTTTAATTCGTGATTTGGAAGATCGCGGTTTGAATAGTTACGCTGTGGGTAAACAGCGTAGTGAATTTCAAATCACCTTAAACCAAGGCTTACCTGATGGTTGGGGTAATGTCTATATGGTCGGCTCATGGGTGGATTATTGGAATCGCAACGAAAGTAGTAAGCAATACCAAATTGGTTATAGTAATAATTACCAAGGATTAACCTATGGTATCTCAGCGATAAACCGCCAAGTAGATTATGGATCTAGTAATCAAACAACTGATACAGAATACTTGATGACACTGTCCTTCCCATTAAGTTTCAAAAAACATTCAATGAATGTGAATGCTAATGCATCAGAAGATTCCAGAACTGTAGGCGTGAGTGGAACTGTAGGTGATCGTTTCAGTTATGGATCATCAGTCACACATCAAGATCGTAGCAATCCTACACTTAATGTAAATGGTCGATATAAAACCAACTATGCAACAGTGGCTGGATCTTATAGTGTTGCAGATTCATATGAACAAGCCATGGTTAGCGTTTCAGGTAATATTGTTGCACACAAAGATGGCCTGTTATTTGGGCCAGAACAGGGTCAAACGATGGTTCTTGTCTATGCCCCTGATGCAGCAGGTGCTAAAGTTAACAATACTACTGGATTAAGTATTAACAAGAAAGGTTATGCCGTAATACCTTATGTGACACCTTACCGCTTAAATGACATCACTTTAGATCCTCAAGAAATGTCGACCAATGTTGAGTTAGAAGAGTCTAGCCAACGAGTAGCACCATTTGCAGGAGCTATTTCAAAGGTTGATTTCGCAACCAAAACGGGATATGCAATTTATATTGCGACTAAAACAGCTAAAGGTGAAAACCTACCATTTGCAGCTCAAGTTTTTGATCAAAATAATGAGTCTGTTGGAATAGTTGCACAAGGTAGTATGGTTTATCTTCGCACACAAAAAGCAACTGATCGTCTCGTTGTAAAATGGGGTGACGATAGTACTGAACAATGTGAAATAACTTACGATGTTTCATCTCAATTAGAGAAAGATCAAAACAACTTAATTATGACTGAGGCGGTTTGTAAATGAAGAAAATACTAATCACTGGTGCTTTGTTGACAACAGGTCTTGGTTTTACAAGTTTAGCAAATGCAGCTTGTGCACCTACAGCTGGCTTCACAACAAAAATAATCAGTATGGCTGTGGGACGTGTTGTTGTTCGTCCTAGCGATGAAGTTGGCAAGATCCTACGTAAAGCAACTTTTGGAATTGATCCAAATAATTCGACAATTAATTGCACCCGATATTCAAGTGGAACTGTTCGAGCAGATTTAACTCAAAGTTATTCAGTCAGTCCTCTTGGCAATAATATTTATAGTACAAATATTCCTGGTATTGGAATTCGTTTATATCGTGAAGCACAAAATAACTCAAATTTTTCTGGATATTATCCTTATTCGAGAAATATCAGTGGTGGTTCTTCTTGGGGAGGCACTAATTATTCATTAGATACTGGATATTTTGTTGTTGAAATCGTTAAGACAGCTTCACAAACTGGTTCTGGAGCATTAGTCCCTGGTCAATACAGTCGATATTACCTAACCTCACACCCCAATCAACCGATTTTAACTAGTCATGTTTATGGTGATGCTATTACAATTGCATCATCTTCTTGCGAGATACAAGGTAATATCAATAAAGTTGTTACTCTTCCAACCGTAACAAAATCTGGTTTCACAGGTGTAGGCTCTACACAAGGCGCACAAACATTTGATATGAATATCTTATGTAATGGTGGAGACAATCCGACGGGTTATGAAGAAAAAAATCTCATTAGTTTAAGTTTTGATTACGTTCAAGATGGTACGAACAATCAAGTTATGCAAAATACTGCACCCGCATCTACAAAAGCAAATGGTGTAGGTGTGCAGTTACTTTGGAACTATAACAATAAAAATCAAATCATTAAGAAAGGCGACAAACTTGAATTGGGCACGGTGAACTCAAATCAAACATTGCAATACAATGTTCCTATGACTGCACAATATTATCAAACTGCCACTAACGTCACTGCTGGGACTGTACGTGCAATGGCGACTGTGACCATTGAGTATGATTAATTTAGATTGATCTAAAGTTTCCATTCACCTCAAATTATGTAAATTTAATTTGAGGTTTTTTTATTTTTTAATTACTACATCACAGATTAATTAAAATAAGAAAAATAACGCACAATAAATTAAAATTTGAATTAAAAAACAATTCAGCATTAAAAATGCTAAATACAACACACTTTTAAAACCAAATTAATCAAACAGTTAAATTAATATTGCCTAAATTATATTTTTTATGATATTTAATAATTAATACATTAAATAAAGGCATAAAAGATGTATAAAATAATATATAAATTTAGCTTAATAATAGCTTTCTTAGGATTAGGTTCAATTGCGAATGCAGCAAATACGATTCAATTCAAAGGAAACATTATAGTGGAAACGTGTTCAATTTCACAAAAAACAAAAGATTGTGAAGGATTAAGCAATATTAAAGACAATATCAAAGTAAATACTCATAATTTATCAAGTCTGATAAATGAATCACAAAAAAATGAAACTGTTGAAATTAATTTAGTGAAGGAAAAAGACCAAAACAAAGCTGTATTAATGGTGAGTTATTATTAATTTATTTTTTTCAATAAAAAAAAGCTCATCACGCGATGAGCTTTTTTAGTATTTAGGTCTTTGTGCCCTTACATACAATATCCGCTATTTTTCCAGCAGATTCATTAAAAATATAAATTAGATTTGGATCTGTAACACATACTGATGCCTGAAATAAGTCTCTCACAAATATCCAAATATTAAATTGAGTATCTTGCTGTGAACTACTACGTTGAGTTTGAGCATATTGGTTCGCTGCATTCGTGAAAATGCTACTCCATTTTTGGCCAAATCCCTCAAGTTGCGCTTCCGAGTACCCTCTGAGATCAATTACTTGATCAACACGAGTAGAGTTAGGACTGTAAATAACAATAAATGGTCCATTTGAATACGCAATACTAGGATGTAGCTTGCTTAACTCACTTGCGGCAAGTGCATAATCATAGACCTTTAAAATCTGATTACAATCTGTCGTATCCTGAGGAATCTCTTGAGATACTGGTACTTTGGTAACGACTTGCTCCTCAATTGTCGCATTATAATAGTTAGATACGTCCTCGGTTGTCTCTAGCTGTACAAAGCCTTTACACAATGCCATGTTCAACTTTTTGGCATTTACACTATTTCTAAAGAAAATAGCTGCTGAAGGACGAATACTATTCGCAACTGGAGGTAAATCCGCTAAAGTTGTGGTGAACTGACGAGACATGTAATCAGTAGAACTAATAGGTGTGATTACCATTGCTGGTGGCGGGGCTGGTGCTGAAACAGGATGAGTTGCATGGCTAGTAACAGTATGAACTTTTTCGATAGTATTAACTTTACATCTACTACCAGACTCAAATTCGATTTCAGTTAGACCAATCAGCTTTGTTTTCTTAATATCTTGATCAACACCTAAAAACTTAACTTTGTAGGTAGTACTATTATCAGACACAAATTTCTGACACTCTGGAGACTTGATATAAGCAATTCTTTCTTCTGTTATGAAAAATAAATCCTCTCCATCTTTCTCGAGAGTACCAGACACCTCTGCAAAACTTGAACTTGTAACAGTTGCAAGAAGCACACCTAGCCATATCCTTTTATGTATTAGCATTACACCATCCAAAAATAAATTTACATTTTGTAGCTAATTTAATACATAAGCGTTGTTATTGAAATTAGAACGATGAGGTTTTTTTGAATTAGTAGTAATTTTTTATTAACACAAACTGAATAGCCACCAAAATTCTAGACACACATAACCATCTTTTGGACTGCCACCACTCTCCTAGACAAATTTCGTCTATTCTTGGACTGCCACCACTCTCCTAGACAAATTTCGTCTATTCTTTTTGCATAGGAGAGAACATTATGAGTGGACAACGATACACCCCAGAATTTAAAGATGAAGCTGTTAAATTGATTACCGAACGTGGATATTCTGTCACTGATGTGGCTGAACGTTTAGGTGTATCACAGCACAGCATTTATAAATGGCTAAAGGCCGTACAGCCTTTACGCAACAACCCTGATGAACATGAACTACTCGAAGCAAAGAAAGAGATCCTTCGTCTTAAAAGTCAGCTTAAGCAAACTGAAGAAGAGCGAGATATCTTAAAAAAGGCCGCAAGGTACTTTGCAAGCCTGCCCGAGTAAAGTATCAGTTTATCCTTGAGTACAGCCATCAATTTAAGATTAAAACGATGTGTCG
>NZ_JAKTID010000052.1:0-83623 GCF_027854795.1 Acinetobacter sp. AOR34_HL
CCAATGATCAAAAACTTCATTGATGACTTTATTCTCGATAAAAATCATCTGCTACCACAGAGAATCTATAAATAATAGTGCGTAAGTCCTATATACATGAAACTGATCTGAAATTGGCTTTAGAAAAAACCAGTCGTTGGGTCGGACAACAGCCGAAATCTGCTTAGATAATCAACACCCTGTGGATAAGTCTGGATTTATACACATTGTATTTTTGTACATAAAAAAGCCTCCGTAGAGGAGGCTTTTCAAATTATCGCAGATTACCAGTGTTCGCCTGGGAATAAGCGCGCATAAGCACGTTGGATTAGATTTAATTTCTCTTGCTTACCCACTGATGCTGTCGAGCTAGGGAATAAATTAAAGCCAATCGACATCAAAATATTATTTACATCCGGTGCAATCGCATAAGTAATTGATGCGAGACGACCTAAGTTGGTTGCGATCTTTTTCGGACGTTTCACAATCGCATAAGCAATCAAGTCTGCTGCTTGTTCAGGAGAAAGCGTCGGTACATATTTATAGATTTTAGTTGGTGCAATCATTGGGGTACGCACTAACGGCATATAAATCGAAGTGATTGCAATTTTGTGTGAGTGAACTTCAGCAGATAAACAACGGCTAAATGCATCCAATGCCGCTTTAGACGCTACATAAGCAGAGAAGCGGGTTGCATTTGCAAGTACACCAATCGAACTGATATTGATGATTTGACCGTCTTTACGTTGCATCATGTGTGGCAAGATATTCAATACCAAACGTACTGCACCGAAGTAATTTAATTGCATTGTACGTTCGAAATCATGGAAACGATCAACAGACTCATGTACAGCACGACGAATTGAACGACCTGCGTTATTCACTAAAATATCGATGTGATCAACAGCAGCTAAAATTTCTTTTGAAACTGCATCAATTGATTCCATGTCGTTAAGGTCACATGGAAAAACAGAAGCTTTTCCACCCTCAGCTTCAATCTCAGCTTTGACTTCATCTAATTTTTCTTTAGTACGAGCAAGCAACAATACATGAGCGCCAGCTTGAGCAAGATATTTTGAAACTGTTAAACCAATACCACTT
Source organism: Acinetobacter sp. AOR34_HL (assembly GCF_027854795.1). Lineage (NCBI taxonomy): Bacteria > Pseudomonadati > Pseudomonadota > Gammaproteobacteria > Moraxellales > Moraxellaceae > Acinetobacter > Acinetobacter sp. AOR34_HL. Next base: position 1,081 of record NZ_JAKTID010000052.1, read on the forward strand.
GATGCACCAGTAACAATGATTGTTTTACCGTCGACTTTTTGTTGAAAAAGTTTTTTAAGTTTTGCGTTCATGTACGTGTCCTACATTAATCAAGCTGTTGTTTGCATTGCCGTCATGGTTGTGATTAGGCACTGCACTTTATTTTGTATGTATATTAACCGATATTTTTTGTTTGTCTAGTGTAAATGTTTGAAATTTAATATCTTTTTAGAATAAAACTCTAAAAAAATAAACCGATATTTTAAAAATGATATTATATTTTCCGAATTTTGCATAGAAAAAAAGCCCTATGTTAAGGGCTCATTGATTTCATTGAATTTAAACCTGAGCAAGCGCCTGTTCAAGGTCGGCAATCAGGTCATCAATATGCTCAATGCCAACAGACAAACGAACGAGATCTTCACTCACGCCTGCAGATTGAAGTTCTTCTGCATTCAATTGGCGATGAGTTGTAGTTGCTGGATGGCATGCCAAACTCTTTGCGTCACCAATGTTTACGAGACGAGTAAACAACTGTAATGCATCAATAAAACGAGTTCCTCCTTCACGACCATCTTGAACTCCAAAGGAAAGGATCGCAGAAGGTTTACCTTTCACGTATTTTTGTGCCAATTTATGCTGTGGGTGGTCACTAAGACCTGCATAGTTCACCCATTTTACTTTTGGATGTTGTTTCAGATATTCGGCAACTTTCAGGGCATTTTCGGTATGACGTTCCATACGTAGGTTTAGGGTTTCTAATCCTTGTAAAATCAAAAATACACTGAGTGGGCTAATTGCAGCGCCAGTATTACGTAATGGAACGACCCGCGCACGTGCGATATAGGCGGCTTCACCTAATACTTCGACATAATTCACGCCGTGGTAGCTTGGATCAGGAGTATTTAAAGTTTTAAAACGTTCAGGATATTTACCCCAAGGGAATTTCCCACTATCCACAATAATGCCGCCAATGCTGTTGCCATGACCACCGATATATTTAGTGAGTGAATGAATTACGATATCGGCACCAAACTCAAATGGTTTGAGTAGAGCAGGTGTTGCCACTGTGTTATCAACAATGACAGGTACACCATATTCATGGGCGATTTTGGCAATTGCTTCGAGGTCAATAATATTACCAAGTGGATTACCAATCGACTCAACGAAAACTAACTTAGTTTTGTCGTCAATGATTGAACGTAGTGCTTCTGGGTTTTGATAATCAAAAAAACGAACTTCGATGCCTTGCTTAGGCAGAGTATGAGCAAATAAGTTGTAAGTACCACCGTATAAAGTAGATACGGATGCAATATTATCTCCAGCTTCAGCAATCGTTTGAATCGAATAGGTAATTGCAGCCATTCCTGATGCTAGTGCCAAAGCGCCAATCCCACCTTCCAGTGCAGCGATACGTTGCTCAAGTACTGCTGTGGTGGGATTCATGATTCGAGTATAAATATTGCCTTGAACTTTTAAATCAAATAAATCGGCACCATGTTGAGTGTTATCAAAGGCATAAGATGTTGTTTGATAAATTGGAACAGCCACTGCTTTGGTGGTTGCTTCTGGTGAATATCCCGCATGAATGGCTAAAGTTTCATCTTTGTATGTCATGGTTACATCATCTTCGTGAGTTAAATAATCAGCGAGTGTAGCCTAAAACTTATCCAAAATGGTGCATAAATTATGCGATTTATAGCGTTTTTATTCATATCTATAGCAAGATGTGGCTGCATAAGACTTGGTGTATTTGTTTAATGAAATTGCGTAATGTCTTGAAAAAGAAAATGCTTTTAATTGGCACAAACAAAATCTAACTTAACTTCATGTTGATTGGGTTTTCAGCGTATAATACGTGCGATTATTTTTCGCTTTTTGCGATGTATTGGTTTTTCAATTGAGGAGTCCTGCGTGGCCCAATATATTTATACGATGAACCGAGTGTCGAAGATGGTTCCGCCTAAGCGCGAAATCTTAAAAGACATCTCTTTATCATTTTTCCCAGGTGCAAAAATTGGTGTGCTTGGTTTAAACGGTGCAGGTAAGTCTACCTTGCTCCGTATTATGGCGGGCGTAGATAAAGATTTCTCTGGTGAAGCTCGTGCACAACCTGGAATCAAAATCGGTTACTTAGAACAAGAACCGCCACTTGATCCTACTAAAGATGTTCGTGGAAACGTTGAAGATGGCGTACGCGAGGCACTTGATGCTCTAGAACGTCTTGATCAAGTTTTTGCTGAATACGCTGATCCTGATGCTGATTTTGATGCACTTGCAAAAGAGCAAGAAAAATTAGAATCAATTATTCATGCTTGGGACGCACATAATCTCAATAATCAACTTGAGATTGCTGCTGACGCATTAAATCTTCCTGCTTGGGATGCTGATGTTACTAAACTCTCAGGTGGTGAGCGCCGTCGTGTAGCATTGTGTCGTTTATTGCTTTCTAAGCCAGACATGTTGCTTCTAGACGAACCAACGAACCATTTAGATGCTGAATCAGTTACTTGGTTAGAGCGTTTCTTAAAAGATTTCCCTGGTACTATTGTTGCGATTACGCATGACCGTTATTTCTTAGATAACGTGGCTGAGTGGATTCTTGAACTTGACCGTGGACATGGTATTCCTTATCAAGGTAACTATTCTTCTTGGTTAGAGCAAAAGAATGCGCGTTTAGAGCAAGAACAGAAACAAGAAGAATCTTTTGCTAAAGCATTGAAAAAAGAACTTGAATGGGTTCGTTCAAATGCGAAAGGTCAGCAAAAGAAAAACAAAGCGCGTATGGAACGTTTTGAAGAGCTTAACTCTAAAGAATTCCAACAGCGTAATGAAACGTCTGAAATCTACATTCCACCTGGTCCACGTCTAGGTAATAAGGTTGTAGAAGTTGAAGGCATCAGTAAATCGTTTGATGGTCGCGTATTGTACGAGAACTTAAGCTTTACTGTACCGCCTACAGCGATTGTCGGTATCGTTGGTCCAAACGGTGCAGGTAAGACGACGTTATTCCGTATGATGACTGGTGAGCAGCAACCTGATACAGGTACTGTGACATTAGGTGATTCGGTTAAAGTCGCTTATGTTGGTCAGATCCGTGACACCCTAGACAACAATAAAACTGTTTGGGAAGAAGTTTCTGGTGGTTTAGATATCTTAAAAATTGGTGATTACGAAATTGCATCACGTGCATATATCGGTCGCTTTAACTTTAAAGGTCAAGATCAGCAGAAACGCGTAGGTGAATTGTCTGGTGGTGAACGTAACCGTTTACAACTTGCCAAGATCCTTCAAATGGGCGCTAACGTAATCCTCCTGGATGAGCCATCAAACGATTTGGATATCGAAACTTTACGTGCACTAGAGGATGCTATTTTGGTATTCCCTGGTACAGTGATGGTAGTATCGCATGACCGTTGGTTCCTTGACCGTATTGCAACGCATATCTTATCGTTCGAAAACGAACAACCAGAATTCTATACTGGTAACTATGCAGAATACGAAGCATATCGTCAGTCACGTTTAGGTGAAGATGCGGCTCAAAAACGTACCAAATACAAAAAAATTAGCGGTTAATTTCTGCTAATAAAAAAACCAGCCTCAGGGCTGGTTTTTTACAACTTATGAAAATGCTATTTCACTAAAAGCATTATATAAATAGGCTCTCGCTTTAGGATGACCTAATGAAACAGCCCTATCCAGCCAATATTGCGCTTTCCTATAATCTTTGTCTAACCCCAAGTCACCATGTAAATAACTTTCACCTAATTTAAAAGCTGCTTCTGCATCGCCTCTTAATGCTGCTCGCAAATAATACCAAACTGCATTTCGGTCGTTGGAGGACTGTTTTAGAGATTGTAACGTTTGATGTTCATGTGTTGCTAATCTCTCAAAGTAATGTGCTTTACTTATCTCAGACTTTGCATCAGGAAGATCTTGGTGATCTATAAGGTTTACTATAAAAGAGTGAGCCGATTGTTTGAGTTGTTTGATATTCATATTGGCCTCCCACTTTTGTGTCTTTTTTATACTATAAAGCTTTTTTACTAAAATGTTGTAATTTTATTTATTTCATCAGTTTGATTCTAAATTAATTAAAATTTTGACGAATGGTTTTTTATTACAATGTAATTTTATTACATCAAGCTTACTTGATATAGTCTACATATTATTTGAACATTTGATATAAAAGTGCGCCATTCTAGTATATTTATGACCGTCTTACTTAGCTTATTCATATTCCAAAGTATTTGGAACGTGGCGGCTGCGTATTGTGCTCATGAACAGATGATAGAACCACTTACTATAACGACTCATTTTGGTCATCACGACATTGACAAATCTTCAAAGAATCAAGATGCTTTCGCAATTACTGAACAAGATTCTGATCCAGTTTTGACAGTCAATCATCATGATCATTTACCTTCGTGTTTTCAGCTTGCCGTGTTCAATCAACAAAATGATGTTGAATACATTTTATCTCAAATATATGAATTAAAACAAAAATATACTTGGCTGAACTTCTATCAATCCCCTGATTTGTTCATTTCAGACCCACCTCCTGTCTTTACCCTGCTATAGGTGGGGTAGCCGAAAAATAACCCACCAGAAATAGGTCTATTTCAAAGGGTTATATTATGCTTAATTATTTATGTAAAAAATACTCTAAATATATGGGTGGGATTTTCTTTATATTAAAGAAACCTTCATTGAATTTAGTTTATTCGTTGTTTCTAGTTGATTATTACAATGGTAAATATCACTTTGTATATGATAGGTATTTACCAAATGGTTTATTTAATAATGCTATTAGGGTTGTTGTTTTAAATGCATTCAAATATCAAGTGAATAATATATTTTTCAAAAAATTAAAATATTTGATTTTTGGAGGTATTTATTCATGAGTTATTTACTTTCATCTAAAATTAGAACGCTAAGTTCAAGATTTATCGGTTTTTTCCTTCTAATAATAGTTGCATTAAGTTTAAGCAAATGGCATTTTCATGCTTCATTAATCGGGTATTTTTTATGGTTGATGGGGTGGTTATTTGTAGGTGTTGGAGCAATGGGGAGGATTTGGTGCAGCATTTATATTTCAGGGTATAAAAATAATAAATTGGTAATGGAGGGTCCATATTCATTATGTCGCAATCCATTATATCTATTTAGTTATTTAGGTGGTGTGGGGATCATGTTTTTAACTGAAACATTTTTATTCCCATTGATATTCACTGTTTATTTTCTGATTTATTACCACTATGTGATTAGCCAAGAAGAAAAATTTTTGAGCAAGAAATATGGGATGAAGTATTTAGCGTATATGGATCGCATTCCTCGGTTTATTCCGAGTTTTAAAAAGTATACAGAACCTGAATGCTATCAGATTTCGCCTAAACATTTTCGGATTTTCTTGGTGCAGGTAGTCTGGTTTTTTTGGATTGCAGCACTGGTTCAATTATTTGAAAAGCTTCGGCTTTTAGGTGTGATCCCATCTATTTTTAGGTGGTTTTAAGCAACTGTTTTTTAGTTTTATTTTGGTCTTGGTAAGAGTTATCTAAGCTTCAGAGCTTACTCAAACTAAGGCTGTTTATCTGATTTGGTTATTGGCGTTTTTCCAATAATTGATGAATTTTTTGAATAGGGTCTGAATTATGTTATCTAAAGTTAATCTAAAGTTATGTGCCTTAGTTTTCTGTCTTTTTGCTGGCACAGCGCACGCTGATGGCGGCTTGTTGTTCTTGGAAAAGAATTTACAAGCGCAAAAGGAAACGAAAACCAAGCAAGTCAATCATGGTGAGCAGTTAAGTGCTCAACAAAAATAAGATTGAACATGAATTTAGTAATTAAAGGTCAGCAATGTTGGTTTTTATTTAAACTGACCGAAATGTAATTTTATTACACTGACCTTACTTGCTATAGTTCATCTGTGCAATTTTTATCTTAAAGAGTAACCTTTGCAGCGTTCTAGTATTTTTATTACCGTCTTGCTCAGTTTGTTCATGTTTCAAAGTCTTTGGAACGTGGCGGCTGCGTATTGTGGACATGAAAATATCAATACGACAAATAGCAGCGTGGTTACGCACTTTGGTCATCATGTTCCAGAAAGTTCTATTGCATCGACTCATTATTCAGTGGTTTCCGATCAGGAAGCCTCTGATTTACCGATGTCTTTGAATTTACAGGATCACCATGATCATTTGCCATCCTGTTTTCATGTTGTGATGATTGAAGCACAGCAGCAACTTGATGAACCTTTGCTTAGAGTCAAAGAATTTAAGCAGAATTATATTTGGTCGAATTCCTACCAATCCCCGCATTTATCTAGATTAAACCCACCGCCGCTTTTTACCCCGCTATAGGTGGGGTAGCCGAAAAATAGCCCACCGCAATTTTCCTTTATTTGCGGGGCTTCATTATGTCTTCCAGTTTTAATCAGCGTAGTAATACGCATAGGTCGTATGCACTAAAACCAACTGCTTATGCGTTTTCATCAAAATGTTCAGTACTTTTGCTAACACTGGCAATGGTGATTTCTAATCAATCTGTGCAAGCAGAGTCATTGTTGGATGCCAATCAGTCACCCAATCGTGCTATGCAAAGAAATGCTAGTTTTGATCAGATCCTTGAACAGATTCGTAGCTATCAAGCGAATCAGTCGAGTTGGCAAACACAACAACAGATGGCGAGTGCACAGCTCAAACAAAGTGCTTTATGGGCCAATCCAAGTATTTCAGTGGAACAAACAGGCTTTCAAAGTAATAAAGATCAAGAGCTCGCAATTGGTGTTTCACAACCTTTGGATCTTTTTGGTCAGCGTCGTGCAGCGCAGAAAGTCGCTCAACTTTCGGCAACTCAAGTTGATTTAGAACAGCAACGTTACAATGCAGAGCTAGATTTGATTGTGCAATATGCATGGTCGCAAGTGGCGTTATTCCAATTAGAAAAGTCATTGATCGCAGAACAGTTGCAAGTGAGTCAGCAAAATTTAGATGCCACTTTAAAACGCTATCAGGCCGGTAGTATTGCTCAAGTTGATGTCGAACGTGTGCGTATGGCTCATTTAGAGAATCAGCGTATTTTTCAGCAGGCTGATTTACAGCTGCAAGTCGCACAGAAACAGTTAGCCAGTTTCTGGGGCAGTGATGCGAATCAATTTATGATTGCACCAACTGTCAATGAGCTTTGGGCAAGAGCCACAGCTGTGAAGACTGATGAACAAAACATTGAGAATTTGTTTGAGCGTAGTTTGCAATTAGAAACACAACGTCAACAAGCCAATATCGAGCAGCTCAAAGCAAAATCTCGTCCTCAGCCGATTATGACCTTAGGGGTGAATCGGACTCGATCAGCAGATCAAAACACTGAAAATCAAATTCGTTTAGGCGTTGAGATTCCTCTTAATATTTTTAATCCACAAAAATACGGTATTCAGATTGCAGAGGCTAAACAAACACTGATTCAACAGCAACAGCGTTTCTACCGTCAACAAAATCAGATGGATATCGATGTTCGCCTAGCAGAATTACGTGGCTTACACATGCAATTTAAACAGCTGAATGATCAGCAGGTGCCCTTGGCAACTCAAGTTCAGCAAAAAACCTTAGAAGGTTTTCGTCTTGGTAAATTTGCTGTGACTGACGTGCAGCAAGCGACGACTCAATTACAAGATGTTCGCTTGCGTAAAGTACAACTCCTTAAACAAGCATGGCAGTTGAGTGTAGAAGTTCAAAGTGCGCGTATGGGTCTTCCTGTCGAGCAAATCACAGCCAAAGATGCACTGATGCAATTGAATCAACGTGTTTGGCAACAAAGTAATTCATTTCCAAACCAATTAGGAGAATAAACATGGGCAACACATTAAAAACACGTTCTCAATGGGTTTGGATTAGCATCATTATTGTTGTCACAGGAATACTTGCTGGAGCTGTGTTATGGGGTTCAAAAGCTGAAACCACTGAGAATGCAGAGCAAGAGCATGCCCATCAAGAAAATGAAAAAGAAGGTGCTGAAGGTGAAAAAGAGCAGACAGAAGAAGAGGAAAAACTCACCCTGACCAATGAGCAAATGCAACAGCAAAACGTCAAACTTGCTCAAGTTGCTTTGGGAGCAGTCAATCAAGTTCAGACCTTTCCAGCAAAAATAATGGTTAATACGGATCGACAAGCACACGTTTCGCCGAGTTTTGCAGGGCGAGTGGAGTCTGTGTATGTTGAATTGGGCCAGCAAGTCAAGCGTGGTCAAGCCCTAGCAAATTTGTTGGTACCCGATTTAGTCGATCAACAAGCCAATTTACAAATTGCGCAGACAAATTTGGATTTGGCAAAACAAGATTATGAACGTGAACGCAGTTTGTGGTCGCAAGGGATTTCTGCAAAACAAGATTATCAGCGTGCTTATAATGCCTATCGCCAAGCGCAAATTCAGGTGCAAGCCGCTCGCTCACGTTTAACAGCTTTTGGTGCAGGTTCGAATTCTAGTGGTCGTTACACTTTGACAGCACCGATTAATGGTGTGATCAGTAATAAAGATATTGTGATTGGGGAAAATGTCCAACTTGCAGATCAGTTGTTCACTATTGATCAACTCGATCAACTTTGGTTGGAATTTGTTATGCCAACGGTGGCGAACGTTAATGTTCAGCCAAATCAACAAATTCGCTTCAAATCTTTGCAAACGGGCAATCAATTTAACGCACAAGTGCAAAGTCTTACGACTGAAGCCGATGCACAAACAGGGCGTTTACAAGTACGTGCTAAAGTATTGTCAAATGCAGCCGAATTACGTCCAAATTTGATGGTGAATGTAGAGCTACAAGTAGGCTCAAAACAGTCGGCTATCCGCGTCAGTGCACAGGCGATTCAACAGGTTGAAGGTAAAGATACCGTTTTTGTTGCAAAAGCAAATCAAAACAAAGGCTTTGATTTTGTTGCAGTACCTGTGCAAGTTGGACAGCGTACCCAAGATGGACAATGGGTTGAAATTACCCAAGGTTTAACAGCAGGTCAATCTTATGTGGCTGAAGGAAGCTTCTTGCTGAAATCAGAGCTTGAGAAAGGAGAGGCTGCGCATGGACACTAATTCCTCTCAATTGCCGAAGCCAGAGGGCTTATTTGATCGCATTATTCAATTTGCGATCCGTAATGCGATTTGGGTCATGTTGTTTGTGATGACGTGGATTGCGGTTGGGATATGGAGTTATCAAAAACTGCCGATTGATGCAGTGCCAGATATTACCAATACCCAAGTGCAAATTAATACCCAAGCCAATGGTTATACAGCTCTCGAAGTCGAACAGCGGATTACTTATCCGATTGAAACCGCCATGGCAGGGATTCCAAACTTAGAGCAAACTCGTTCAATATCACGTTATGGTTTATCGCAAGTCACTATTATTTTCAAAGATGGCACTGATATTTACTGGGCGAGACAGTTAATTAATCAACGTTTGCAAGAAGCCGATGGGCAGTTGCCAGATGCAGTTGATCCACTCATGTCACCTGTTTCTACGGGCTTGGGCGAAATTTACCAGTGGGTGATTAAAGCTAAACCTGATGCCAAAAAAGAAGATGGTACGCCATATACTGCTATGGATTTGCGCGAGATCCAAGACTGGATTGTGCGTCCGCAATTGCAGCGAGTGAAAGGTGTTGCTGAAATCAATAGTATTGGCGGTTATAACAAAACCTATATCGTTTCTCCTGATTTAAAACGTTTGCAGCAGCTTCAAATTTCACTGACAGAGTTTCAAACAGCTCTACAGGAAAATAATGAAAACCGTGGTGCGGGATTTATTGAGGAAAATGGTCAGCAGCTTACTGTCCGTGTTCCAGGCATGTTGAGCACTGTTGAAGATATCCAAAATATTACCGTAAGTGTCAAAAATGGTTTACCCATACGTGTAGCCGATATTGCAACGGTTGCGATTGGGCATGATTTACGTACGGGTGCTGCAACCTATAATGGCGAAGAAACGGTATTAGGTATCGCCATGATGATGATGGGCGAAAATAGTCGTACTGTTGCCCAAGCGGTAGATGCAAAAATCCAAGAAATTCAGCCGACTTTGCCGAAAGGGGTTGAAATTGAAACGGTTTATGATCGTACCAGTTTAGTAAATAAAGCCATTAAAACTGTTCAAAAGAACTTAGTTGAGGGTGCGATCCTCGTCATCGTGATTCTCTTTGTGTTCTTAGGTAATTTCCGTGCGGCTTTAATTACGGCCTGTGTCATTCCACTTTCGATGTTGTTTACCTTAACAGGAATGGCTGAGCAAAATATTAGTGCCAATTTGATGAGCCTAGGTGCATTGGACTTCGGGATTATTGTCGATGGTGCAGTGGTGATTGTCGAAAACTGTATTCGACGGCTCGCAGAAGCACAACATCATGCAGGTCGATTATTAACACGTCGTGAGCGCTTTAAAGAAGTATTCCTTGCAGCCAAACAAGCACGTAAGCCGTTACTGTTTGGACAGGCGATTATTATTGTTGTGTACTTGCCGATTTTTGCATTAACAGGTGTAGAAGCAAAAATGTTCCATCCAATGGCGATGACCGTGGTGATGGCATTGCTTGGTGCCATGATCTTATCGGTGACTTTTGTTCCAGCGGCTGTGGCTTTATTTATTACAGGTGAGGTGAAAGAAAAAGAATCTCGTTGGATGCAAGCGCTGAAAAGAAAATATCAACAAATCTTAGATTGGGCATATCAATTTAAGATGGTGGTTGTGACTTTAGCGGTGAGTATTTTAGTTTTGACTGGTGTATTGACCACGCAAATTGGTAGTGAGTTTGCACCACAATTGAGTGAAGGGGATTTTGCTTTACAGCAAATGCGTTCTCCAAGTACAGGTTTGGAACAATCTTTAAGAATGCAGGAAAACACTGAAAAACTAATCTTAAAGAATTTCTCAGAAGTTAAAGCTGTTTTTGCTCGAACAGGTACGGCTGAAGTTGCAACGGATGTAATGCCACCCAATATTTCCGATGCGGTGATTTTATTAAAACCACGAGATCAGTGGGAAAATCCAAAGGAAACTATTGATGAGTTACGGACACGGATGCAGGCATTTCTGGAAAATATTCCAGGCAACAACAGTGAGTTTTCACAACCGATTGAGCTTCGCTTTAATGAGTTGATTTCGGGTGTACGGAGTGATGTCGGTATCAAAGTTTTTGGTGATGATATGGAGGTGCTCAATACACAAGCACAAGCAATTGCTCAGAAAGTACAAAAGATCTCAGGTGCAACAGCGGTCAAAGTTGAACAAACTAGTGGTTTACCTGTGTTAAATGTAGATATCAATCATGCACTTGCAGCGCAATATGGCTTATCTGTGAAATCGATTCAAGATGTTGTTGCAGCGAGTGTCGGTGGTCAGAATGTCGGTCAGATTTTACAAGGTGACCGCCGTTTTGATTTTGAAATCCGTTTACCTGATAGTCAACGTACAGCACAAAGCCTTGCTCAACTACCAATCCAATTGCCTAATGGTGGTTTGATTCAGTTGCAAGATATTGCCAAGGTGGAAACCATTTCAGGTATGAATCAGGTCGGACGTGAAAATGGTAAACGTCGTGTCATTGTGACTGCCAATGTAGAAGGGCGTGATTTGGGTTCATTTGTCCAAGAGTTACAAGCAACCCTTAAACAACAACCTTTGCCTGCGGGATATTGGTTGGAATATGGTGGGCAGTTTGAGAATTTGGCTTCTGCTGCAGCACGTATGCAGATCGTGATTCCACTCGCGTTAATTACCATCTTTGTTTTATTGATGGCTGTGTTCCATAACTTTAAAGAAAGTTTATTGGTCTTTAGCGGCGTGCCATTCGCATTGTCTGGTGGTTTGGTTGCACTTTGGCTTCGAGATATTCCTCTGTCAATGTCGGCAGGTGTGGGATTCATCGCACTGTCAGGTGTCGCTGTATTGAATGGTCTTGTGATGCTGAGTTTTATTAAAGAACTTCGTGAGCAGTTTGATGTGCATAAAGCCACATGGCAGGGAGCAATCTTAAGATTACGTCCTGTATTAATGACGGCTTTTGTTGCTTCGCTTGGCTTTATTCCAATGGCAATTGCGACTGGTACTGGTGCAGAGGTGCAACGTCCTTTAGCAACGGTGGTGATTGGTGGGATTATTTCATCAACTTTACTGACCTTGCTCATTTTACCAATCGTTTATCGTTGGATGAATGAGATGAAATCCAGCAAAAGTCAGGAAAGCACCATTTAATCTATTTATGTTATCTTCTGAGTAAAGCATTTTATTAAGAAGAAACTAAACCAGCCAAAGCATTTCAACTTTGGCTGACTTGTAAAACCCCTATGAGTTTTACGCCGATAATGATAAGGAGTCCAACATGAGTGGACATCAAGGGCATGATCATAGTCATGCTGTCGTCACTGAAGGCAACGCAAAAAAATTGACGATTGCGTTGGTGCTGACAACAACATTTTTAATCGTCGAAGTTATTGCGGGTTTAATTACACAAAGTTTGGCATTGCTGTCCGATGCAGCGCATATGTTTACTGATGCGGCAGCACTCGCGATTGCTTTGGCTGCGATTAAAATCGCTAAACGTCCAGCAGATAATAAACGCACATTTGGTTATCAGCGTTTTGAAATCTTGGCGGCGTTATTTAATGCTTCCATGCTATTTTTTGTTGCAATCTATATCCTTTACGAAGCTTATCAACGATTTACACAACCTCCTGAGATTCAGAGTGTAGGCATGCTTATCGTTGCGTCTTTGGGTCTTGTCATTAATCTTATTTCCATGAAGATTTTGATGTCGAGTGCAGCCGAAAGTTTGAATATGAAAGGCGCTTATTTGGAAGTGTTAAGTGATGCACTTGGCTCAGTTGGTGTGATCATTGGTGCGGTCATTATTTACTACACCAATTGGTATTGGGTTGATACGATTATTGCCGTTGCAATTGGGTTTTGGGTGTTACCAAGAACTTGGATTTTGCTTCGTCAAAGTATCAATATTCTCCTTGAAGGTGTACCTGAAGAAGTGGATATTGAAAAACTGCGTAACGACTTATTGGCGTTACAGGGTGTTGAGAGTATTCATCAACTTAAGGTTTGGGCGATTACCTCAAAGAATATTCATCTGACCGTACATTTATTTGCACCAAATGCTGATCGTAAGCAATTACATCAAGCTGCAACTGAAATGTTGGCACATGAACATGGTATAGCTGAGGTGACATTACAAATTGAAGATGATGCTGAAATGAACTGCCAGCATACGCATCAACATGCCGAACAAGAACATTCACATCAGCATTGAGCTGATGTGAACTTTTCTATTTTTTAAATTAATTCTGCCATTCGTGGTTACAATCACGACATTTCCAATGCTTTTGCGCTTGCATAAAGGCTTGCATTGAAATTTTAAAATCTGGAAGATCACGCCAAAATAGAACACCTGCAATTACACACACAGCAAATACAGCAACTGTCGCAATTTGTAAGCCTTGTCCTGCACCGTTTCCAAAAATCCACATCCCAATACTAATTAAGACAAGGATCAGTAAAATAAAGATCGCTGGAACTAATAATACTAAGCTTTTAGGTACATTGGGACGAGGGCTATTTGCACCCTGACTGACAGGCATAATTTTCACGCTTTGACATTTAGGGCAACGGTATTGCATAGATTTATCCTATAGGGTTTTGCTTATTTTAGCGAAAATTGTGAAAAAGCTAAAATGTTGTGGCTATGAAATTGTTTTATTTACTGATTCAGTTGTAGGTATGCCAATTCTAGAGCAGTTTGAATAATTTGATTGATATATTTTGCACTTTGTCTAAAGCTATTCGCTAAGCAGTATTCAGCCATGCTAATTTGAGTTGAAGAGTTACCGAATAGTCATTCGAAGAATACGTATGTTACCGACTAAAATTCTAAAATTACGTTTATCACGCATTCAAAAAGGTAAAGAGCATCTTTCCACTCAAGATAAATTGATGTTGGTGAGTATGGAGAGTCCAGATCTGAGTGCTAACTTTTTGCTGCGCTTATTTAAGATGTCTTTGCCCAAGCAATGGAAGTTTCATTCAGAGACTGAGGAAGATGTCCTGTATACACGTCAACTCATTCAGTTGATCGAAAACGAATTTATCCCTGCCTATGAGTTTCATGCCCGAAAACATGCTTGGTATGAACAATGTCTAGAGTATCAGCTTAATTTTTTAGTGACCGAACCTAATCAGCAACAAATTAATCATTATTTAAGGCAATTGGATCAATGTTTGGATCAACAGCCAAAATTGGATTTATTGAGATATTTTTACCAGCAATATCCTACAGTTCAGCACGCTACAGCATTAGCTAAATCATATGCTGGAGCCACCGAATATTCAAAGGCGATCGAATTGTATGAATGGGCAGCACAACAATCAACACAACGTAATGAAGTTGCTTTTTATAGTTACATCGAGTGTCTCGTTCATCGAAACCAGTCTGAGTACAAAAAAGGTATTAGCGATGTTGAGCATGCGATTGATTTATTGTGTCGATTTGAAAAGCCAATAGATGAAAAGAGTTACAACAAAATATTAGACCAATCAATTTCGAAGTTACTACCATCTGCGATCTTGGAATCACGAAGTGCGGAAACCAGTGTATTTGCAGATGTTGGGCGTGGTTTAAACTCACTGGGTAAAACTTTAGGAGGAATTTTTGGAGCAAAAGACTTAAATATTCCTTTGAGTAAAGATGTGATAGCCAGTGCACCCCAACTGCTCAGTACAGATCAAATTATAACGAGTTTAGAGCGGACTGCTACGCTGCAACAATCCTTTAGACGATGGATTGGAGAAGAGCAGTTTCAGCACTATTTAAATCATGATGCAGGATTATTGACTAAATTTTGGTTAGAAATGGAAGCTGATCCTGCATCAATCGAGACATTATCTGATCCTTTTTCTCGACTACAGCTGCTCGAACAATTGGCTTCTTCAACACGTCGTCTAGGAGAGCTGCTTGATTTAGCAGATATTCAACTTATTTTAGATCAAGGGACCAATGCATATTTCGGTGAGTTCCGTTTGAATAAGCAACATCCTGATAGAGAGCAGCTGTTTGTGCAACGTGAGAAAATTGTAGATGAGATGGCTCAATTTGCACATTGGTTTTATGAGCATATCCTCACAGTATATTGTGATCAGCAATTGAAGCTCTTTGAGCAAATACAGAAAACATTGTTGAAACAACCGACTGAGCAAGCTTTGTGGAGTGCGCTGTTTGCTTACCAATTTGAGCGACAGAGTCGAGCGCAAAGATTGATGGAATGGATGCAAGCAAAGCTTGAGAAAACAAATGATTTTGAAAAAATACAAGCGGCATGGGTTGCTTTAAGAGAATGTCGATCATTTAGCGATAACGACATTCCAAGCAAAATAGCCACGATACAACAAGAGCTTGCACAATATAAGGCTTTATTGGAGCAGCAGAAACAGCAGATCGATCAGGATGAATTGAATATCGTTCATAAAGATGAGGAGTAGAATTTAGACGCCATCTAGAGCTAAATGTTGATCAGGATTATTTATTTCTGTGCAACAAAAATACGCAAATTGCTCTAGATAGCATGCTAATCTACTTAAAAACGTCTAATAAGTTCAGAAAGCAGATCGCAGCTCATTTGTATTGAGCCAGTAAAAAGGGAAGAGGGAGAGCATCTTGAATCGACAAGATGATAAAAAGGCGATGTTTGATATTATGCCTGCAGACAATGAAGTGACTGCGAAACCATCTTTATCACGTCGGCTAATCAATAAGACATTACAACATGCACAAGATGCAGTTGAATTTGCTAGTGATACCTCGCGAAATATCGCAGGTGTGGCGGATGCGGCATTAGATGCATTGGATCATGTTACACATCATACGAAACGTGGTGTGGAAGGTGTACGCAATACTGTGCGAGACATGGTTTCGGAAACCAGTGAAGCTGCTCGTCAGGTTGCATTAGCAATGGCTAGAGCATCTTTAGGCAAAAGTAGCTTAACGCTTTATTTACCTGAAATGTTGCTCAATAATCAAATTCGTAAACGCATTGACCGTACCGAAATCGACGATATCAAAATCGAATGCGGTAATGATCGTTTTCATATCGAATTGGATGGGCACTATCGTCGTTTTTTGTATCGTCTGTCGCTTGAATTCAATGTTTTAGAGTGTCGGATAGGACAAGAAAAATATTTACGCTTGCGTCAGGTCGATGAGCATCTTGATTTACAAGTTCGCCATGCTGGAACTTTAACAAATTGGGCAACACGTCGTGTCGGCAACGTGAGTTTTGAGCTGATTAACTCCCTACCGATTCCATTTCTGATTAATCATTTGGTTCGCGATATACCTGGTATTCAAAAAGAGGGACATCGCTTGTGGTATATCGACCTTGAAGAAGCTGGATTTATTGATTTCATTAATAACCGTTCATGGATGGTCGATAAATTATTGAGTTTGACTGACTTTAGTATTTTGCCAGGATTAAACATTTTACAAGAAAGTCGAGAGTTGGTTCAGCAATTAGTAGATCAATTCGAGATTCGAGGCTTGCGCGTACAATCAGGTCGTTTAGAAGTACAAGTTGGGATTGGAAGCGAATAAGAAAAAAGCCACTGTCGATGCAGTGGCTTTTTAGAATTTGGCGTCCCTACGGGGATTCGAACCCCGGTTACCGCCGTGAAAGGGCGATGTCCTAGGCCTCTAGACGATAGGGACTTATATGAGGCATACATCTGAAAACAATAATAAATATTGGCGTCCCTACGGGGATTCGAACCCCGGTTACCGCCGTGAAAGGGCGATGTCCTAGGCCTCTAGACGATAGGGACGTTTCAGAGGTGGGCGTATATTAGGGTGAATTAGGTGGGGTGTCAAACACTTTTCTAAAGAAAAATTAAAAAAAATAAATGAATGTTTAAAAATAAAGCGCATTGTGGAATAAATAATCAAAAATAAGGATTTAAGAGATAAAATGCGATTTAGATGATGATTTTTATACCTAAATAAAAAATGCAGCTTATTTAAGCTGCATTTTTGTTTGCCGTCTTATTTTTGATCACGATAAAAGACATAGTGACTTAAGTAACATGCCGCAATGAATAATAAACAACCAATAAAGCCCGCCTGCATTTCAGGATCTGCTGCCATACTTAAACCAGTAATGAAACAGAACACAAAACCTAAAATAGGAACGATAGGATAAAGAGGAGCAGCAAATTTTAAATCTTTTGCTGTGTATCCAGCTTTATACCATTGGCGTCTAAAATTAAATTGACTCCAGCAGATACTCATCCACACGATCACCATCGTAAATGCAGCGATTCCAAGTAGATTTTTAAAGATCGTTTCAGGTGCAAAATGTTCAGATAACAATCCTGGTAGAGCACCAAACATCGTCACGATAAGTGCAATAATTGGCGTGCCACTTTTAGACAGTTTAGAAAAAACTCTCGGTAATTGACGTTGATCAGACAAAGACCACATCATACGAGAGGCTGCATACAAACCTGAGTTTGCTGCAGAAAGAAGGGCAGTGATAATGACAAATCGAATAATGTCGTCTGCGTAAGGAATGCCAATATAGTTGAATACGGTAACAAAAGGACTGCTACTGACGCCTTCACCACCCAATCCTGCAATTTGGAATGGTAATAATGCGCTGATCACAATAATTGTACCAACAAAGAAAATTAGCAGACGCCAAATTGCCGCATTAATAGCTTTAGGTACATTCACCGCAGGATCTTTTGTTTCACCAGCAGCGACACCGATCAGTTCTGTACCTGAAAAGGCAAAATTCACAATTAACATCGTGGTGAAAATTGGTAAAAGACCTTCTGGGAACCAACCGTGAGCAGTTAAGTTGTGAAATAAAGGTGCTGATTCAGAACCTTTAAATGGGATTAAACCAAAAATTGCCAGCAGGCCAAGAAGAATAAAGGCAATTACTGTAACAACTTTTACTAAAGCCAGCCAAAATTCTGATTCAGCAAAAATGCGTGTTGAACTCATGTTGAGTCCAAAAATAGTTACGGCAAAGATAATCGTCCATATCCACATAGAAATATGAGGAAACCATTCTTGCATTAGTAGTGCTGCGGCAGTAAATTCTGTGCCTAATGTTGCTGTCCATGTCAGCCAGTAGACCCATGAGATCATATAGCCTGTGCCTGGACCAATATATTTTTGAGCGTATGCGCCAAATGATCCTGCGACAGGCATGTGTACTGCAAGTTCACCTAAGCACAACATCACCATATAGGCGATCAATCCACCCAAAACGTAGGCGATAATTGCACCTATTGGTCCAGTTTGGGCGATTACTTCACCAGAACCCAAAAACAAGCCCGTACCAATTGCACCGCCAAGAGATAGCATGACTAAATGGCGCGTGCTCATCGAACGTTTTAATGTTTTTGATTCTGAATTCGAATTTGAGTTGGAAGATTGCATACGACAATTTGTCCACGCATAGAGAAGCGGCTATTTTATGGAAAATTATGAAATGTGCAATCTGATTAAGAGAAAGATTGAGAGAAAAATATAATTATTAGATAAAAGAATTTGGCGTCCCTACGGGGATTCGAACCCCGGTTACCGCCGTGAAAGGGCGATGTCCTAGGCCTCTAGACGATAGGGACAGATGAGGCAACACAAAATGTTTGGTGGAGCCAAGCAGGATCGAACTGCTGACCTCTACAATGCCATTGTAGCGCTCTACCAACTGAGCTATGACCCCAGTTTGTGTGAGCGCAATATTAGGTGGATTACGCTCACACGTCAATGATTAAACGGACTTAAGTCTCACTATTTGCATCATTTTTCGGCAATTTTAGTGATTCATTTAACTTTTCCCACACTTTCAGTTCTTTCTTGCTAGGCGCACCTACGATCTCTAGAGCATGGCGTAGTCGAGCAAAAGTTAAATCTGGACCCAAAGTCACCATTGCTTGCATTACAGGCGTAGAACTTGTTGAACCTGCTATTGCGATAAAGAAAGCAGGCATGAAATCACGTAGTTTGATTTCCATTTGATTTGCCAAATCCATCAAAATTTGACTGACAGTTTCATTGTTCCATGTGAACTGGCTTTCTAAGCGCCAAATCGCAAATTGCAAGCTTTGACGAACTTGTTCTTCTGTCAATTTCTTGCTTTCAAACTGCTCTTTGTTGATTTGAGGCATATGGTTGAAATAGAAACCTGCCCAATTAACAGCTTCAGACAAAAGATTAATACGTGGCTGAATCGCCGCTGCAATATCTTCAAGTGTTTGGCGATCAGACTTCCACGTCAACAAACGATCAAGGAGTTGTCCTGGTGTTAATGATTTGATCCATTGACCATTAAGCCAATTGAGTTTTTCTACATCAAAAATTGGTCCACCAAGTGAAACACGCTGCACATCAAAGTTTTCAATCATATCTTGTAGAGTAAAGACTTCACGTTCGTCAGGCATAGACCAACCCATGCGCCCTAAATAGTTGAGCAACGCCTCTGGCAATACACCAATGTCACGATAGTAGTTGATAGATGTTGGATTTTTACGTTTAGAGAGCTTTGACTTATCTGGATTGCGAAGTAAAGGCATGTGACAAAGCGTTGGCATGTCCCAACCAAAGTATTGGTAAAGTAATTGGTGCTTAGGTGCAGATGGTAGCCATTCTTCACCACGTAAAACGTGAGTGATTTCCATTAAATGGTCATCGACAACATTTGCAAGGTGGTAGGTTGGTAAGCCATCAGTTTTCAATAGCACTTGCATGTCTACTTGTGCCCAAGGAATTTCAACTTCACCACGTAATAGGTCATTGATTTTACAGACACCCTCTTCTGGAACTTTCATGCGAATGACATGAGGTTCACCAGCTGAAAGACGACGTTGTACTTCTTCTTGAGTTAATTTTAAGCCACGTCCATCATATTTAGGTGTTTCACCACGTGCTTGTTGTTCAGCACGCATTTGGTCGAGTTCTTCTGCTGTCGCAAAACAGTAAAAAGCATGACCTTTTTCCACTAATTCAAGTGCGTATTGTTTGTAGATACCCATACGTTCTGATTGGCGATACGGTGCATGTGGTCCACCAACATCAGGACCTTCTGACCAGTTAAGTCCAAGCCAACGTAAAGAATCTAAAATCATTTTTTCAGATTCTGGGGTTGAACGAAGTTGATCCGTATCTTCGATGCGTAAAATAAACTCACCGCCATGCTGTTTCGCAAAGCATAGGTTAAAGAGAGCGATATATGCAGTTCCTACATGAGGGAAACCAGTAGGAGAGGGAGCAATACGAGTACGGACTTTCATAAGTGATCGAATTTAAAATTAGAATTGAAACTATTATAACGAAAAAGCCTAGTCACGGAATGACTAGGCGCATTTAAACATGTTAGGGGTTACATATTTAAAGAATTAAGAATTATGCGGTTGGAAAATGGTTTGAACAAAGCGTGAAAAACGTTCGTGCTGTGTAGCAAAGAAGTTTTGCGTTGGTGTTGTACGAATCGTATTCAACATTTTAAGTTCATCATTGCTCGACGGGATCATCGATGTATTACGTTTTTGCTGATCCAGTGCTTTGACAATTAAAGAAGAAGATTTGTCTACAGTTTTTATGTTGTTGCTTTCTTTGATAGCAGCAGCGTGTCCCATTTGTACTGAACAAGCTAAAAATAGGCTTAAGCATATCGTTTTTTTCAATTTTAATGCTCGCATTGCTAACATCCCCTTATTACTTCCGAGTCTACAAGACTAACTAAACAACTATACTATTGCTTTAATGATACGATTCAAACATAAATCTTAATAAAAAAGTAGAACTACGTCACACTTTTCACAAAAAAGATAAACTTCCAGTAAATTTCTACTCAATATTTATAGCCTTGTGGCTAGTTTGTTTGCAAGTCAAATTTAGCAAGCAAATATGTAGAAAACGTGAAGAACGTTCAATTTTAAATAAGCTAATACGATTCCTCATCTAAATGTATAGATCAAAATGATTTAGATTAAAAACTGAATAATAAAGAAGAAAACATTATAACTGATTGATTGTAAGATATATTTATTAAAATATAGTGCTATAAATAGTAAAAATAAGGTTGTTATAAATATGAAGCGTGTATTCACATCAGTTGCATTTATATTTGGATTATGGGGGAGTGCCCATGCAGCAACTTCTTTCTTGAATGTGTCTTATGATCCAACACGTGAATTTTATCAAGAATATAATCAAGCTTTTGGCAAATACTGGAAAAGTAAAACAGGGCAGGAAGTCGAATTTAAGCAATCACATGGTGGATCGGGCAAGCAAGCACGCTCTGTGATTGATGGCTTACAGGCCGATGTTGTAACTTTGGCATTAGCTAATGATATCGATGAGATTGCGAATGCAGGATTAATTCGTAAAGACTGGCAGAAACAGTTTAAAAATAATTCTGCACCTTATACCTCAACTGTTGTTTTTTTAGTCCGAAAAGGTAATCCCAAAAATATTCGTGATTGGAATGATTTGACCCGAGAAGGAGTTGAAATCATCACTCCAAATCCTAAAACTGGTGGTGCTCCACGTTGGATTTATTTATCTGCTTGGGGATATGCTTTAAAACAGCCGAATGGAAATGATGCCAAAGCTCGTGAGTTGGTAAAAAAACTTTATCAAAATGTCAAAGTTTTAGACTCTGGTGCTCGAGGCTCATTAACAACCTTCGCAGAGCGTGGAATTGGAGATGTATTGTTATCATGGGAAAATGAAGCACTTTTAGCGACACAAGGGTTAGGCAAAGACAAATTCGAAATTGTTTATCCATCTATTTCTATCTTGGCGGAATCTTCAGTTGCGATCGTTGATAAAACGGTGGAAAAGGATGGTAATCGTAATTTAGCGCGTGGATATCTCAATTTCCTTTATTCACCCCTAGGACAAGAGTTAGCTGCAAAACATTATTTCCGCCCGAGAAATCCACAGGTTGCTACGAAATATGCAAAACAGTTTCCAAAGATCAAATTATTTAATATTCAGGATGTCTTTGGAGGGTGGGCAAAGGCACAAAAAACTCATTTTGTGAATGGGGCGATTTTTGATCAGATTTATGCTGAGAAACCTTAGCTCAATAAAGTTATATCAGCTCTCTAGTTAGTCGTGAAAAGCAAATATGTCATGTATTTGCTTTTTTATTGGATGAAAAATGACAAGAAAACGGTTTTATCTATGGAAAGTTAAGAATTCTCTACAAAAAGTCGTTTGGTACTGGCATAAAACAAGGTGATAATGTGCAGTTACATTTTTAGCTGTTGATTCATTTCTTATGTCGCATATTTCTGTCTTACTTCATGAAACCGTTGATGGCGTATTGGCAGGTCGCGATACTGGCATTTATGTTGATGCCACGTTCGGTCGAGGTGGTCATACTAAACTTTTGCTTTCTAAATTAGATCAAAATGCACGAGTTTATGCATTTGATAAAGATCCTCAAGCGCTAGAAGTTGCTGCGCAATTAGAACAAGAAGATCCACGTTTTAAAATTATTCATGCCAGTTTTGCTGATCTTCAATCTGAATTAGCAAATATTGGGATTACTGAAGTCGATGGCGTTATGGCAGATCTTGGAGTCTCTTCTCCTCAGTTAGATCAAGCAGAACGTGGCTTCAGTTTTATGCAAAATGGACCATTGGATATGCGTATGGATAATTCAAAAGGTCCTACAGCAGCCGAGTGGTTACTAGAAATTGAAGAAGAAAAATTAGCGAATATTATTTATCAATATGGTGAAGAGCGTTATAGCCGCCGTATTGCTAAAGCGATTAAACAAGCAGGTGAGCTTACAACTACTGCACAATTAGCCGAATTGGTGAAAACTGCACATCCTAAATGGGAAAAGCATAAGCATCCTGCAACACGGACTTTTCAGGCAATCCGTATCGCAATTAACAAAGAACTAGAAGATATTGAGATATTTTTGCCGCAAGCTGTAGAATTACTCAAACCTAAAGGACAGTTGGCTGTGATTAGCTTCCATTCTTTAGAAGACCGCTTAATTAAGCAGTTTATCCAAAAAGAATCTACTTTAGCGGAGGATACGGGCTGGGGCATGCCTCAAGCTCAGATTGATACCCGTCGTTTGAAGAAGGTTTCTCGTATTCGTGCGAGTGAAGCAGAAGTAAAAGCAAATCCTCGTTCGCGTAGTGCTTGGTTGCGCGTGGCAGAGCGCTTAGAAAAGAAAGGCTAACAATGAACAACAAAAATGATGACGAAGTTGTATCGAACACCAAAAAAGGTCTAAAAAAAGTTGTTGTTTATGCGGTGTTAGTTGCATCAGTATTTATCAGCGCCATGATGGTGGTATTTCAGGTGTTCGAATATCGACATGATTATCGTGACCTGAGTGCTTATATGCGTGAAAGAGATGATTTAAATGCTGAATGGGGGCGTTTGCTGATCGAGCAACAAACCTTTGGTGCAACTGCCCAGATTGGTTCACGTGCAGTAACGCAATTGCGTATGTTTTCACCTCCAGCTGCGCAAACCGTTGTGATTTCTTTACCTATGACTACAAAGCAAGATAAATAAGGCATGCTGTATGGCAGATAAGCGAAGTAAATCAATACGTAAAAAACAGCAGTCTATCTCAGAAAAGCCAACTCTAGCTTTGGATATGTGGCGCTTTTACCTGCTTTGGGGAACGGTGCTACTGTGCTTTGTTGTCTTGGTTGCGCGTGCATTTTATGTGCAGGTCGTTAATAAAGACTTTTTACAAAATAAAGCCAATGCAAATATTTTGCGAACTGAACGCCTTGAAGCAATGCGAGGTGTGATTAGTGATCGTCATGGTGTGCCTTTGGCGATCAGTACACCCATCATGAAAATTGTGATTGATCCACGTGATTATTGGGAGGCAAAGCATCTTTATGATGAAATTACAGCTGAACTCCAAAAGGACCCAACTAATCGTAAACTCAAACGCCAGCTACCTGATAAAAACTTAAATTTAGACGAATTAGCAGACGCTGTTGGTATTGATCGTAAAGATTTAAGAAAGCAGATGAATGATCGACCTCGTTCACGCTATTTAGTTTTACAAAAAGAAATTCCACCTCAACAAGCTGATTTAATTGTTAAGCGCAATTTTCAGGGTGTTTATGCTGAGAAAAGTTATAAGCGTTACTATCCACAACCTCAACCCAATGCGCAAATTATTGGTTTAACCAATAGTGAAGGTAAAGGGATTGAAGGCTTAGAGATGCAATTGAATAAGCAATTATCAGGAATGGATGGTGAGCAGAAAATCATCCGTGATAAAAAAGGTAATCGCTTAAAAGTTTCAGAAGTTATCAAAGAAGTTGAGTCAGGTGAAAATATCACACTAAGCATCGACTCTCGCCTACAGTACATCATGTATCGAGAATTGACTGCAGCAGGTGTTGCCAATAATGCACGTTCTGCGACGGCAATCGCTGTAGATGTAAAAACGGGTGAAATCTTGGCAATGACTAGTTGGCCATCTTATAACCCGAATGATAAAAATGGTTTAGCCAATAAAGATGCGATGCGTAACCGTGGTGCGATCGATATGTTCGAACCGGGTTCAACGATGAAACCGTTTACTGTTGCCGCAGCATTAGAAAGTGGTAAATACACACCAAATACGATTGTAAATACTGCGCCGGGAACCATGCGTTTAGGTTGGCATACCATTCGTGATACCCATAATTATGGTGCTTTAACACTGACAGGTATTATTGTTAAATCTTCTAACGTTGGTTCCGCAAAATTAGCGCTATCTCTGCCAAAAGACGCTCTGCCTTCATTTTTCCGTCGTGTTGGATTTGGTCATCGTTCCGACGTTAAATTCCCTGGTGAGAGTGCAGGTTTACTTTATTCTGGAGACAAGTTAAATCCTTCTCAATTAGGAACTATGGCCTATGGTTACGGGTTGAATGCGACTATTTTGCAGTTAGCTCAAGGCTATGCAATGTTGGCAAATCATGGGGTTGAAATGCCACTCAGTCTGCGTAAATTAGACAAAGCACCTGAAGGAAAACAGGTGCTTGATCCTAAAATTGCAGATCAAGTTTTGTTGATGTTAGAGCAGGTGACGATGCCAGGTGGTACTGCATTACAAGCCAACATTCCAGGATATCGTGTTGGTGGTAAAACAGGTACAGCACATAAATTACGTGCAGACCGTAAAGGCTATTCCAATAATGAATATCGTGCCTTGTTTGCAGGTGTTGCACCAGTCAGTGATCCTCGGCTTGCTATGATTATTGTCGTTGAGAATCCACAGGGACGCTATTATGGTGGTCTTGTAGCTGCTCCTGTTTTTGCTCGAATCATGCAAGAGTCATTGCGCTTATTAAATGTTCCTTTAGATAAACCTCTTGATACTCCACAAAATCCAATCCGTAGGTAGATTATGTCGATTACTTTTCAGCAGATACACCCAGTTAATATCGATGCGGTTTGGGTTTCACAGCCATTCAATGGCTTTTGTTTGGATAGCCGCAAGGTAGCCTCTGGGCAGATCTTTATCGCACTAAATAGCTATAGCCAACCTGAAAAGACCATTGAGTTTGCCCAAAAAGCTCTAGATTCAGGTGCGTTGGCTGTGATTAGCGAAAGTGCTTTAGGCTTAAAGAATGAGTGGGTGTGTCCCCAAGTGCGTTACTTGATGGGTGAATGGCAAAAGCAGTATCTACAATCGTGTGAGCCTGTACAAGCATTACGGGGCGTTGCTGTAACGGGAACAAATGGCAAAACAACAATTTCACGTTTGGTGGCTGAGTTAATTAGTTCCCAAGGTTTTGGGTGTGCCGTTATGGGAACGACGGGTAATGGGATTTTACCTAATCTCACACCATCAACACATACGACCTTGGATGCCTTGCAGTTGCAAACTGCATTACATGACTATGCGCAGCAAGGTGCCAAATTTGTTGCGCTTGAAGCGAGTTCTCATGGTCTAGAGCAAGGTCGTTTAAATGGTTGTGATATCGAAATTGCGGTATACAGTAATTTGAGTCGAGATCATTTGGATTACCATGGCACTTTAGAGGCTTATGCCGAAGCTAAAGCATTGCTATTTAAATTTGCTACTTTAAAAGCGGTCGTGATTAATTTAGATGATCAATATGCTTTTATTATGTTAAAAGCAGCAAAAAATAACCCTTCACAACCTAAAATTCTAACTTATTCTTTAACTCAAACTTCTGCTGATTATCATATTGCTGATTTACAGTATCATCTGAGTGGGGCAAGTTTCACGCTGATCAGCCCTGTTGGAAGTTATGCGGTAAATAGTCCACTGCTGGGTCAGTTCAATGTTGAAAATCTTTTAGCTAGCTTGATTGCTGCGGAGTATGCAGGTTTTGATCTTGCTGACTTAGTGAAATTTGTACCCGAACTAAAAGGCGCACCTGGTCGTATGCAGGTGATCCAAGACCATGAACGTTTATTTGTGGTGGATTATGCGCATACACCTGATGCTTTGATTCAAGTGTTGACCACTTTGAAACGCCACGTCACAGGTCAACTTTGGGTTGTTTTTGGTTGTGGTGGAGACAGAGATCGAGGAAAGCGCCCACTGATGACACAGGCAGCCCTTGATCATGCCAATCCAGTGGTGCTGACTTCAGATAATCCTCGAACTGAGAATCCAGAACAAATTTTTGCTGATATGAAGCATGGTGTTGATTTTGATGGTCATCAAATAGATGAAATTCATGATCGCCGTGAGGCAATTAAATTTGTGGTCAAGCAAGCACAGGCAGGCGATATTGTTGTGATTGCGGGTAAAGGACATGAAAATTATCAAGAAATCGATGGTGTAAGACATTGGTTTGATGATGTGGTTGAAGTACAGTCAGCAATCGCTGCACAATCACATGTTTTAGATTCAGCTTATCCTGCGCAATAGGGAATATTATGCATACCTCCACAACCAGTACAGTTCCATTAGAGCCTTGGACTCCAGAACAATTACAAGAAGCAACTCAAGGTGAATGGCTTCATGGCAATATTCCTCAAGGTGCAATAAAGCGGATTTTGACGGATTCACGGCATGCAGAAGTTGGTGATGTATTTCTTGCGCTGAAAGGTGAGCGTTTTGATGCTCATGATTTTGTGGCTCAGGTTGCGACTCAAGGCTGTCAAATTGCGATTGTAGAACGTCCTATAGATGTTGATATTGCGCAATTGGTTGTTAAAGATACACGTTTAGCCTTGGGTGATCTAGGAGCCTATCGTCGTAAACAAAATGCACATCTGAAAGTGATCGCATTGACTGGAAGTAGTGGTAAGACAACAACTAAGGAAATGCTCGGGAGTATTCTCTCTCGTTTAGCACCGACGTTGATTACACGTGGCAATTTAAATAACGATTTGGGTGTCCCAATGATGTTGCTTGAATTGCGTAAAGAACATCAATACGCGGTTATGGAATTAGGTGCCAGTCACCAAGGTGAGATTGATTATACGTCTAATTTGGTTCAACCTCATGTCGCAGGAATCCTAAATATTGGTACTGCACATTTAGGTGAATTTGGAGGGCGTGAAGGAATCTGTCGTGCTAAATCTGAGATCTATGCGCACATTTTACCTCAAGGAGTAGCGATCGTTCCTGCTGCTGATGATTTTACTGCCAACATTAGAAATAGTGCTCAAGCACACTCAAATTTAAGCTTTGGTCAAGGTGGTGATGTTTACGCGACTGAGATCGAATTAAAGCCTCAATCTGTTCGATTTAATTTACATACCCCACAAGGTCAGCGTGTAGTTAATTTACCTTTTGCTGGTGAGCATAATGTTCAAAATGCAACGGCAGCTACAGCCTTTGCTTTGGGAATTGGTATCGAACTAGATGATATCGTAGAGGGTTTGGAACAGGCTCAGGGTGCGAAAGGACGTTTGAATTTTATTCAACATCAAAACCATTTGTTCATCGATGACACTTATAATGCGAATCCTACTTCAATGCGTGCTGCTGCCCAAGTGCTTTTGCAACAACAAGGCCTCAAGGTCATGGTCATGGGTGATATCGGTGAGTTAGGTGATAGTAGTTGGCAAGAGCATCATGATTTAGGTCGCGATTTAGCTGCTTTAGCCTTGGATCAAATTGTTGTAGTGGGTGAATATGCAAATGCCGCATTACAAGGTTCATCCCACTCAGAAAAATTACACGCCTTTGCGACACAAGCAGAAGCTTTACCATTTTTAATTCAGTTAATTCAAACACATCAACCCCAGTCAATGAGTTTCCTCTTTAAAGGGTCTCGTTTTACCCACATGGAAACGTTGATGGCTGATTTGATGGAGAAAATCTAAATGTTGTTATGGTTATTTGAGCAACTGGCGGGCTATAACAGCTCATTTCAGGTTGTTCGTTATTTAACATTACGCTCGTTATTGAGTGTGTTAACTGCGCTTATGATTGGTTTGGTTTTAGGACCAATCATGATACGCAAGCTACAAGCTTTGAAATATGGTCAGGCAGTTAGCTCGTTTGCTCCAGAAAACCATGCTAAAAAAATGGGTACGCCAACGATGGGGGGAATCCTGATTCTGCTTTCAATTGGGATTAGTACGCTATTGTGGGCTGATCTTTCAAATCCTTATGTTTGGATTGTCCTAGGTGTCATGGTTGTCTTTGGTGCTGTTGGTTGGGCTGATGACTGGATTAAAATTCGTTATAAAGATAACGCTGGTTTGCCTGCTCGTAAGAAGTTCTTTTGGACTTCGGTTGCATCTTTAGGAGCAGGTGTTGCGTTGTATGTTATTGCAAAGCAACAAGATAGTGTTGTGCATACAGCAAATATGCTGGATTTGCTTATTCCGTTTTTTAAGAATCTTTCGATCCCACTTTCAGTTGTTCCTTTTGGATTAGCATTCATTGTATTTACTTATTTGGTCATCAATGGAGCGTCGAATGCAGTCAATCTAACTGATGGATTAGATGGACTAGCGATTATGCCAGTTGTTATGGTTGCTGCAGGTTTAGGCGTGTTTGCTTATTTGTCTGGTGACATTCGTTTTGCCAATTATTTGCATATTCCGTATGTAAAATATACTTCAGAGCTCGTGGTGATCTGTTCAGCAATGATCGGTGCTGGCTTAGCTTTCCTTTGGTATAATGCACACCCTGCACAAGTCTTTATGGGTGATGTAGGAGCATTAGCACTAGGTGCAATGTTGGGTACAATCGCTGTGATGGTTAGACAAGAAATTGTTTTTGCTATTATGGGTGGTGTTTTCGTAATGGAAGCTGTTTCAGTTTTCTTGCAAATCGGATCCTTACGCATGCGGAATAAGCGTGTGTTCTTGATGGCACCTTTACACCATCATTATGAAAAGCAAGGTTGGAAAGAAACGCAAGTTGTTATCCGTTTCTGGATTATTACGATTTTCCTCGTTGTGCTAGGTTTAATGACGTTAAAATTACGTTAAGCGAAAATTCACAAAAAAGCTGGTGGATACCGGCTTTTTTTTTGGAGAAAATAAATGAGTTTGCTGATGTGTCCTGTCTGTCGACACTCATTGGATTTGGTTGAAAATTCATGGCGATGTGAAAATGGACATCATTATGATGTTGCTAAGCAAGGCTATGTCAATTTGCATGTGGTACAGCATAAACATAGTAAAAGCCCAGGGGATACAGCAGAATCAGTTTTGGCTAGACGTGAATTCTTGCAAAAAGGTTTTTATGCACCTCTTCAAAACGCTGTTGTTGAGTTGCTACAAACATTGCAGCCCAGTTCTATTTTGGATATTGGGAGTGGTGAAGGCTATTACACAAGTGCAATGCAAGGTTGTGCAAAAGTCTGTATCGGTGTTGATATTGCAAAAACAGCAGTACAACGAGCTGCAAAACTGAATAATAAAGTCACATGGGTTGTTGGCACAGGTGCTACATTGCCAGTGAGGGACTCTGTAATTGATGTTTGTAGCAGTCTTTTTAGTCCTATCCCGCAAAGTGAAATTGGGCGGGTATTAAAACCAGAAGCATATTTGATTGTAGTAACGCCTGCACCGAAGCACTTGTTTGCATTGCGAGAAGCATTATTTGAACAAGTGAATTTGCATGAACCACAAAAATTCGTCGATCAGTTAAATGATGAATTTGATTTAAAGCAAGCACAGGTTATAGAAGCGTCACTGCGATTGGAACAACAAGATTTGAAGAATCTTATTGCGATGACTCCATATGCTTATAAGGCAAATCCTGAGCGTAGAGCACAATTAGAGCAGCAAAATGAATTTGAGGTTACGGCTGCTTTTCAGATTTATTTATTTCAGAAAAGAAAGAAGCCATCAAATTGATGGCTTCGAATGAATTATTGTATTTGATTAATTAGGTTTTCAATTCCATCCCGTTCCTTTTTAGGCGCGGGGTTTTGTGAATCATTATTCATTGGAGGTGGTTGTCTATTTGTTGGAACAATAATTTGTTCTTCACCTGAAGTATTTGTTCCTGGTAAATCAGAAAAATCATTCTCAACAGAGCGTGTTTGTGGTGTCGGTTCTGGGCGATACAATGGTCGAGCCAATGGTGGAGCGGCACGATACTCTTTTTTATCTTCAGTTGATTGGATCTGTAGTTTATCGCGTGAAATTGGATCTTTAGCATTTTTATCTAAATGTACCCATGACGATGGTGTGTCTTTGAGTGCATTTGCCATGAATGTTGTCCAAATTGGTAGGGCTGCAACGCCACCGTATTCTCTACGACCTAATGTGCGTGGCTGATCAAAACCAACCCAAGCTACCGCGACTAACTTTCCATTAAAACCTGCGAACCAAGCATCTTTTGCATCATTGGTTGTACCTGTTTTACCACCTAAATCATCACGACCAATTTTAAGCGCTGCACGACCTGTACCATGTTGAATTACATCGCGTAAGATATTCGCCATATCATATGCTGAACTTGATTTTAATATACGTTGAGCTTGACGATAATCACTATTGGTTTTGGTGTCGACTGAAGATGTCGTTGTTTGTGCATCTGAAGCTGCGAGTGCGTTATCTAAAGATTCATTGGTGATCTCTTTGGTTTTAGCTTCTTCTGCAGCTTGTTGTTCTTCATAAGCATTTGGATTGTTGATACATGGGATGCAGGCATATTCAGGTTTTGCCTCATAAATAACTTTACCTGTTGCATCTTCAATACGTTTGATGAAATGTGGTTGAATTCGATATCCACCATTTGCAAAAGTGGCATAACCAGTAGCCATTTGAATTGGTAATACCTGCGGTGTACCTAAGGCAATTGTGTAGTTGCGAGGAATCTGTTCTTCTTCTAAACCAAAGTCCATAAACAGCTGTCTAGCTCGTTCAATCCCTACATTTTGCAATAAACGAACTGAGACTGTATTTCTAGAAAGGTAAAGCGCACGACGTAGAGGGATCATCCCAAGATAGCGTCCATCAGAGTTCTTTGGTGACCATTTCCCAATACGGATCGGGCTATCATTTACCATGCTATAGGGTGTCATACCTCGTTCTAAAGCGAGTGCATAAACAAAAGGTTTAATGGTCGAACCAGGTTGTCTCCAGCCTTGCACAGCACGGTTAAATTTCGATTGATAAAAATTATATCCGCCAACGACTGCTTCAATTGAGCCATCATTTGGGTTTAAGGCGATTAATTGCCCTTGAACTTTTGGAACTTGGACCAGTGACCAGGCTGATTTGTCTTCATTAGGACGTAAGCGGATAATATCCTTTACCTTCACAATTTGGGATGCGCGAGAAGGCGCACCACCAACGCTATTCGCATTGCGATAAGGACGTGCCCATGACATGCCTGACCAATTTACGGTGACAGTCGAGCCATCTTGCATCAAAGCTTCAAATGAATTGGTATTTACTTTAGTTACTTGCGCTGGAAAAGTATTTGCATATGCCATAAATTGATTAAGTGGTTTGTCGTGATCTTCAGGACCACGCCAGCCATGTCGTCGATCATACGCCTCTAAACCATCTTGAATGGATTGTTCGGCGAATTTTTGTTTGTTGCTATCAATCGTTGTGTAAACTTTATAACCAGAATCAATCGCTTGTTCACCAAAATGTTCTACGAGTTCAGAACGAACCATTTCACCGACGTAAGGATGAACATTACTCACAGAGCGATCAATCATATTGAGATTGATCGGTTCAGCAACTGCTTTTTGATACTGTGATTGATTGATGTAACCTAGCTGTAACATTCGACCTAAAATCCAGTTACGACGCTCTAAAGCACGTTCAGGATTTACGACTGGATTGTATTTCGATGGTGCCTTAGGTAAACCAGCAATCATCGCCATTTGAGCGATACTAAGTTGATCTAAATTTTTGTTGTAATAAATTCTGGCTGCCGCAGCAATTCCATAGGCATTTTTACCTAAAAATATCTTATTTACATATGAACTTAAGATTTCTTGTTTGGTTAGATTTTGCTCTATTTTTCGTGCTAAAAATACTTCGGTAAGCTTACGCTTAAGTGTCCTTTCTGGGCTTAAATAATAGTTTTTCGCAACCTGCATGGTGATTGTTGAGCCACCAGTTTGCACGTCAGAACCTGTAATTGATTCAGTGAGTGCTCGACCTAAACCTTTGAAACTGATGCCATTATGTTCGAAGAAAGAGGAGTCTTCCGCTGCTAAAAAAGCATGAATAAATGTAGGGGGGATTTGCTCATATTGAACTGGAATGGATAGCTTACCACCATATTCTGCAATTAACTTATTATCAGCTGTATACACCTGTAATGGCTTCAATAATGGCGCTTTTTTAAGAGAGCTCATATCTGGCAAAGAGGGTGCTAGATAGAGATACATGCCATAAAAACCCATTGGAAGTGAGACTAAGATAATAATAAGCATCAAAAAAAATGGGCGAACAATGCCAGAACTGGATAGCTTTTTCATAATAAGTAAGTTTTAATAAGAGCGAATGGCAAACTAATTGTGGTCAGTATATCCTTTAGACATACGGATTGTTAGATGAGATATTGTATCCGTATAAATTAAAGACCAAAACAAATTAGTGTGTTGTATTTTTGGGGATAAAAAAATAAATAGGAAAGTACTGTGCTCAGGTTATATCGTAAACCAAATAAGGGGTTAGTGGGTGTCGATATTAGTTCGACAACTGTTAAGTTATTGGAACTCTCTGTTAAGAACGGTCGATATTGGGTTGAAAGTTATGCATTGATGCCACTACCTGAAAATAGTGTGGTTGAGAAAAGCATTTTAAACCCAGAAGCAGTTGGCGACGCGCTTGAACGAGTTGTTAATCTTGCAAACCCTCACACTACCAATGTGGCTATTGCCGTGCCTACTTCGATGGTCATTAATAAGATCATCGAGATGGATGCTGACATGACGGATGATGAACGGGAAGTTCAAATTCGTATGGATGCAGAGCAATATATTCCATTCCCATTAGATGAAGTTAGTTTAGACTTTGAAGTCTTAGCTGATCGATTGGCCAATCCTAATCGTGTCAATGTGTTATTAGTCGCTACGCGTACTGAGAATGTCGATTCACGTGTTGAAGTTCTTGAACTAGCAGGTCTAAAGGCAAAGATTGCTGAAGTCGAAAGTTATGCGATGGAACGTGCTTTTAGTGTATTCGCTGATACGCTACCTATGGGTGCGAATACAGTGGGTATTCTAGATATTGGGCATACGATGACGACGTTATCGGTCATGCAAAAAGGTAAAATTATCTATACTCGTGAGCAAGTGTTTGGTGGAAAACAACTTACTCAAGACGTTCAAAATCGTTATGGTTTATCTTTTGAAGAAGCTGGTCGAGCTAAAAAAGAAAGAAGTTTGCCAGATGATTACGATACCGAAGTTTTAGAACCATTTCTTGATGCAGTTGTACAACAAGCTGCACGTTCGCTGCAATTCTTTTTCTCATCATCTCAATTTAATGAAATTGACCACATCCTGTTAGCAGGTGGTAATGCCAATATTCCAGGTCTAGCTAAACTGCTGCAACAAAAGCTAGGTTATCGAGTAACGATTGCCAACCCATTTTTACAAATGGGCTTTTCTCCCCAAATCGATATCAAAAAAATAGAAAATGATGCCTCATCCTTGATGGTGGCATGTGGATTAGCATTGAGGAGTTTTGATTAATGGCAAAGATTAACTTACTCCCTTGGCGTGATGAGCTAAGAGAACAACGAAAGAAACAATTTATTGCATATTGTGTAGGGGTTGCTGCATTAGGTGTGGCATCGGTTTTGGCAGGATGGGGTTATCTTGATTACAAATTAAATGATCAAGAACAAGCGAACCAACTGATTGTGAGCACAAATCAAAATCTTGATGCTCAATTAAAATCCTTAGATGGCTTGCAAGAGCGACGTAATGCAATTATTGAACGGATGAAACTCATTCAAGGTTTGCAAGGTCAAAGACCTGTCGCTGTACGTTTAATCGATGAATTGGTGCGAGTTACTCCGCCTACCATGTATTTGACTAAATTTACACGTACAGGCGATAAGTTCACGATTGAAGGTAAAGCTGAAAGTCCAAACACAGTAGCTGAATTACTGAGAAATCTTGAAGCATCACCTTGGTATCGCAACGCTTTTATGAATTCCTTTTTAGCGGCTGAAGAGAAAAAAGACAAAACTGTCAGCTCGCTTATACCTCGTATTGAAGAAAACTATGGAAGTTTTGTTGTAACTGTTGATCTTGGTGAAATAGGCACAACAGTTGAAGCTGACCCATTAGCAGAAACGGTCGCATCAGGAACAGTGGGGGCAGCACAATGAGTCAAGAAGAATTAAATGAACTCAATCAAGATGTTGCTGTAAAGAAAAAGAAAATGACAGTAGAGCAATTCTTTCAGCAATTTAATACGCTTGATATGAATAATTACGGTAGCTGGCCGCTATCTGTAAAAGTGACATGTTGGATTTTTGTTTTTTTAGCTGTTTTAGCACTTGGTTACTTTGTTGTTATTAAATCTCAGCTTGAGCGTATTGCTAATGAAGAGGCTAAAGAGCAAAGTTTATTGAATGAATTTAGAGAAAAAGACTCTAAACTGCGTAATTTGCAGCGTTACCAAGCTCAGTTACAAGAAATGGAAGCTAATTTTAATCAGCAACTAGAACAATTGCCGAAAGAAACTGAGATTCCAAGTTTGGTTGAAGATATTAACTTGACTGGTGTGAATTCGGGGTTGAAGTTTAAGAATATTCGCTTAGAAAATGAGGTTAAGCAAGAATTCTTTATTGAACAACCGATTAGTATTGAAGCAACTGGCGATTATCATGCATTTGGAGCATTTGCTACAGGTATTGCTGCACTGCCTCGAATTGTAACTTTACATGATTTCACGGTTGAAGCTTCAGAAGATAAGACGAAGAAGTCAGATATTCCTGTTGTGAATTATTCTGTTAAAGCCAAAACCTACCGTTATGTGGGGGCTGATGATGCAGCAAACACTGAGGTTGGAGCGGCGGTACCTCCTCAGAATAATCCACCTAGTCAAGGAGGAACTAACTAATGAATAATTATAAATTATTATTTAGTTTTATGGCTGGGCTTGTTTTGGTTGGGTGTGATTCAAAAATTGACGCCGTAAACCAAAAAATGGCTGAAATTCGGAACGAACCTGCTTTACCTATTGAGCCAGCACCGGTATTTAGCCCTGTACCATTATTTAACTATTCAGCACATCAATTGAAAAGTCCATTTATGCCAAGCTCATTGGCGGCTGAGTTAAAGATAATGGCGGGTAAACGCGTTTATCCAAATTTCAATCGTCAACCGCAACCACTGGAAAGTTATGCGTTGGAATCCCTAAATATGAAGGGTAGCATGCGTGGTAAAACAAATGAAACGATAGCACTGATTCAGACCCCTGATCGACAAATTGAGCGGGTGCAGGTTGGAAATTACTTAGGAATGAATCAAGGTCGAGTGGTAAAAATTAGTCCGACTCAAATTGATTTGGTGGAAATTGTACCGGATGGGCGTGATGGTTATGTGGAGAGACCAAGAACACTCGTTCTAATCGGTATGGCACCATAAAATTAAGGGAATAAAAATGAAAAAACAGATTAAAGATTCTTTATTTGGGGAAGCGAAGACCATGAATCATGCATTCCGTCAATTTTCTATGGCTGCGGTTGCAATTGCTATTTCGCAAGTAGCTTCGGCACAGGTGGGTATTACAAATATTGTGCCGATGAACTTGGGTGATCAGGGTACTGAAATCAGAGTCATGTTTAATGGTTTGCCTCCTCAACCACAGGCCTATCAACTTGAGCAGCCTGCTCGTTTAATTTTAGATTTTGATAAGGCTCAGCAGAACTTAAAGCAAACATCCATTCCTGTTTCAACCAATGAAGCAAGTTCAATCAATGTAGCTGCAGATGATCAGCGTGCTCGTTTAATTGTAAATTTAAAAGACTCGGGTGCTTTCACAACCCGTGTTGAAGGTAATACTTTTGTTTTAAAAATAAATTCTGCAAAACCAACATTAATCAGTAATCCTACGGTTGCTACTCGACAAGTTCAACAAGGTGTTTCCAATATTGGTTTTCAAAGAGGAAATCAAGGTGAGGGGTTAGTTGTTATTGATTTATTGGGAGGTAATACACCAGTAGATGTACAACAACAGGGGAGTAAAATTGTTGTTCGTACGCTTGGAAATAAAATCCCAACACACTTAGCGCGTCGTTTAAATACTAATGATTTTGCGACCCCAGTAGCAAGTATTGATGCTTATAACGACAAAGGAAATGGGGTTATTACTATTCAATCTGCGGGTAGCTATGAGTACATGGCTTATCAGGCAGAGAACAAACTTACAATTAGTTTAAAAAGACCAGAAGATAAATCACCGAATAAAGCTAAGCCACAAACTTATACTGGAAATAAGATTTCATTGGATTTCCAAGACATCGAGGTTCGCCGTGTTTTGCAATTATTAGCAGACTTTACGGGAATCAACATGGTTGCTGCTGATACTGTACAAGGAAATATTACACTACGTCTTAAAGACGTTCCTTGGGATCAGGCTCTTGATATCGTTTTGAAAACAAAAAATTTGGATAAGCGCCGTAATGGAAATGTAATTTGGATTGCACCAGTTACGGAGCTGATCAAAGCGGAAGAGGATGAGGCAAAAGCAATCGCCCAAAGTGTGAAACTTGCACCTTTGCAAACAGAATATATTCAATTGAGTTATGCGAAAGCGGTTGATATTGAAAAGCTTATTACTCAAGGTAAAAATGGCTCAGGTAATGGTAATCGTAATCAGGGAGCTAATGATCTTTTAGGGGATAGTGTAGGTAGTTTATTGAGCCCCCGAGGAACTGTTTCGATTGACCCACGGACAAATACGTTGATTATAAATGATACATCACAAAAGATTGATCAAATACGTAAAATGATTGATTTACTCGATGTTTCGGTTAAGCAGGTTATGATTGAAGCACGTATTGTGCGTGCGAGTACAGACTTTACCAAAGAGATGGGTGTGAAGTGGGGGATATTGTCTCAAGGTATAGCATCTAATAATGATTTGCTTGTTGGTGGTAGTGATACAACTTTATGGAATTTACGAGAACCTACAGCTGATAGTGAAACTGGTGGTTGGAAATATGATATTGAGCGTCCAGATAATCTGAATGTGAATTTAGGTGCTGTGACACCTGGAGCAAGTCGTATTGCTTTTGGTTTAATTAGTCTTTCAGATTTTATGTTGGACCTAGAGTTGTCGGCTGTTCAGGCTGATGGTTATGGTGAAGTAATCTCAACTCCGAAAGTTCTAACCGCAGATAAGCAAGCTGCAAAAATTGAATCAGGGACTCAAATTCCTTATTCATCTTCTACGGGTGGTGGAGCTAATGCTGTTCCAAAAACTGAATTTATTGATGCGACATTAAGTTTGGATGTTACACCAAGTATTACCCCTGAGGGTAAGGTGATGATGAAATTAAACATCACCAAAGACTCACCAGGAACACCAACACCTACAGGGCAGTTGACGATTAATAAAAACACAATTGATACGAATGTTGTGGTTGATAATGGTGAAACTGTTGTTCTTGGTGGAATCTTCGAGCAAGAAAATATTAATTCTCAGACCAAAGTTCCATTCTTGGGTGATTTACCTTATGTTGGGAAATTATTCCGCAGAGAGTCTAAACAAGACAATAAACGCGAGTTGCTTATTTTTGTTACGCCGAGAATTGTTAATGACACTTTGACAAGAAATCATTAATATATTTTCAATAGTCGCAATGAATATAGGTGGCGCGTTGCCAAGCAAAGCGTTTGAATCCCTACCAAATATTTATTTGGTAGGGCCAATGGGGGCAGGTAAAACAACAGTTGGTCGGCATTTAGCAGAATTGTTAGGTCGTGATTTTATTGATAGTGATCATGAAATCGAACGTAAAACAGGCGCTACCATTCCATGGATATTTGAAAAAGAAGGTGAAGTGGGATTTCGTTTACGCGAGACAAATGTATTAAATGACTTAACTTCTCGTTCATCATTAGTTCTAGCAACAGGTGGTGGTGCAGTTACTCAAGCAGAAAATCGTCAATTCCTTCATCAGCGAGGAATAGTTGTTTATCTTTATACGCCTGTAGAACTTCAACTGCAGCGTACCTATCGTGATAAAAATCGTCCATTACTTCAAGTTGAAAATCCTGAAAAGAAACTTAGAGAATTGCTAGAGGCGAGAGATCCACTCTATCGCGAAGTTGCTCATTATATTATTGAAACAAATCAAGGTGCAGCAAGAGATTTAGCTCAAAGAATTCTTCAGTTAATTTTATCTAAACAAGTCAAGTAATTTATTTAGTGGTTAATGCTATGCAGACGTTACATGTAGAGTTGGGGGATCGTCGGTATCCGATTTTTATTGGTAGTCATTTAGATCCCAAGAGATTACTTGAACCTTATCTGCACGGACGACAAGTGATGTTGGTATCTAACACAACTGTCGCACCTTTATACGCGGAGCATTATGTTAAAGCTTTAGAGCAATTAGATAAGCAAGTTGCAACTTGTATCTTACCTGACGGTGAGCAGTATAAAGATATTGAGCATTTGAATCTGATTTTTAATGCTTTATTAGAAGCGGGTTTTAATCGAGATTGTACAGTGCTTGCCTTAGGTGGTGGTGTTGTAGGTGATATGGCTGGTTTTGCATCCGCTTGTTTTCAACGTGGTGTAAATTTCATTCAGGTTCCTACAACTTTATTGTCGCAAGTGGACTCGAGTGTTGGGGGTAAAACAGGAATTAATCATCCACTGGGTAAAAATATGCTGGGTGCTTTTCAGCAACCACAAGTGGTGCTGGCTGATATGGTGCAGTTAGACACTTTGCCTGATCGAGAGTTGTCGGCTGGATTAGCAGAAGTGATTAAATATGCGTTACTTGGTGATCTTGATTTTTTAACTTGGCTCGAAGAGAACATGGATGGGTTGGTTGCTCGAGATGCAAACCTGTTAGCTGAAGCAGTTTATCGCTCTTGTGCTCATAAGGCTAGAATTGTTGCAAATGATGAGAAAGAGCAAGGTGAGCGAGCTTTGTTGAATTTAGGACATACATTTGGGCATGCAATAGAGTCTTATTTAGGTTACGGTGTTTGGTTGCATGGAGAAGCTGTTGCTACGGGTATGGTGATGGCTGCTGATTTGTCTGAACGTTTGGGTTGGATCTCAAGGGGAGATCTTGAGCGTACAAAAAAAATCATTCAACGTGCTCGTTTACCGATATCATGTCCAAAAATTCCTCTTGAAGAATTCTTAGCTTATATGGCACATGATAAGAAAGTTTTGAATGGTCAATTGCGTTTGGTTTTGTTGAAACAACTTGGACAAGCAGTGATCACTAAGGATTTTGATGTTGAGCTGATGAAACAAGCAATTCTTGCAAACCAAAGCGCGTAATTAAAATTAGGGTAATATGGCTGTGTCACGATCAATTTGGCAAAATATTCAACAGTATAGCTGGCTTTTTTTCTCAATCGCTTGTTTGGTGGCTGCACTGATATTTTGGGCTGTAACGGATCGTGATG
This sequence comes from Acinetobacter sp. AOR34_HL, assembly GCF_027854795.1. Lineage (NCBI taxonomy): Bacteria > Pseudomonadati > Pseudomonadota > Gammaproteobacteria > Moraxellales > Moraxellaceae > Acinetobacter > Acinetobacter sp. AOR34_HL. The sequence continues at coordinate 41,126 of NZ_JAKTID010000052.1, forward strand.
CGCTTGTTGAGGTGGATCACCCTTCTAAAAATGAAGCACAGGTTGAAATTAAGGCTGAAAAAGTAACAGCGACTACGAATTTAGGTGCATTAACGAATGAGGTTAAACCGCTAGATTTAACTACTCGTGTTGTTGTGTCGAATGAACATGCGCCTGAATTCCGTGGAACAAAATTTATCAGTGAAAATCAACGTCAATGGGTTGTTGAAATTTTTCGTAGTTCAGATGAGGCAATTGTTAAAAACTTTTTGTTGAGTCGCACAGATCGGAATAAATTTAGTTATTTTCGTTTGAGTGGTGATCAACAGGTTGAGCAATATGTATTGACATATGGTCTTTTCCCAAACGCTGAAGAAGCTAAACGTCAATTTTCCCAACTTAATTTAGTTCTACCAAAGTCAATACATCCGACCATTCAGCAATTATCTACTTATACATCTTATGTAAATGATTTAGGCTCAGATGAGTTAAAGTCAGCTTCGAATCAGTTATTTGAAGTGCGTTTGAAGCCAGCAGCATTACCTAAAATAGATGAAACTTTGTTGATGAGTGGGCAGCAGGTGAAGGGTTCATCAAATACAGCTACAACTCAGAGTATGAATACTTCGACAACTGTGACTACAATTGTGACTCAGCGCGATGCACAAGGTAATGTGGTTAACGTTAGACAAAGTCAGTCTAATCCACAAAATAATAGCTCAACTTCTGAAAAAATAAGAGAAAATTCAGATTCCTCCAGAAGAGAAGTAACTGATCCGTTTAATTGATTTTGCATTAAAATAGTGCAAATTAGTTCAAAATTGTAGCATTAAGCTTTTTTTTGGTGCAATTTTGTTCTAAAAGGAAACGTCTCATATCTTTATAATTTTTAGTTATTTTAACTTTTTTAATGATTTAGTAAATTTATAATTTTATGGCATATTTTTTGCATCGTTGTGGTGCTAATTTATCTGCTCATTGCTCTTTTTAGTGCTAAATGATTCATTATTTTGGTGAAATGTAAAGTTTTTGTGCTTTACAAAGAAGTGTGAAGGTGTAATAACTAAAAACACTTTATATGGTGAAATGCGCTGAATCTCCTAGCGGAACAGCGTATATTGCAAATCCGCCAGAAAAAATGTTTTCGCGAAGCATTGAACTTTATATGAGTTGATCGGCAATATCGCAGAAAATGAATTGATTGTTTGTTGCTCGAAAGAGCCATGTTGAAAGAAGGGTACGCTATGCACATGCCATCGCCTAATACTGTAGCTCCCGCTCAAGGTTTATATCAACCTGATGAGTTTAAGGATAACTGTGGTTTTGGTTTGATTGCCCATATGAAGGGTGATTCAAGTCATCATCTTGTGGAAACCGCAATTCACAGTTTAAGTTGCATGACGCACCGTGGTGGTATTGCCGCAGATGGTAAGACGGGAGATGGGTGCGGATTGCTATTGGCTATGCCGAAACAGTTCTTTCGTGACGAAGCTCAGAAGTTAGGTACTAACCTTACTGAGATTTTTGCTGCGGGTACTGTATTTTTAAATATTGACCCTGCTTTAGCTCAAAATGCCAAAAATATTCTGAACAAAGAAATTACAGCTGAAGGTCTTACCGTTGCAGCATGGCGTGTTGTGCCGACAAATAATGATGCTCTAGGTGAAATTGCGTTGCAATCACTTCCAGCATTTGAACAAATTCTAGTGAACTGCCCTATGGGTGTCACTGAAGTTGAGTTTAATCGTAAACTCTTTTTAGCGCGTCGTCGTGCTGAACAACAATTACAAAATGATCCTTTATTTTATGTGACTACTTTAGCCACAACAGTGATTAGCTATAAAGGCTTGATGATGCCTGCTGCTATTGCTGACTTCTATACTGATTTGGCAGATGAGCGTCTAAAATCACATATCGTTGTATTCCATCAACGCTTCTCAACCAACACATTGCCGCGTTGGCCATTGGCTCAGCCTTTCCGTTATCTTGCACACAATGGTGAAATTAATACCATTACTGCAAACCGTAACTGGGCTTTGGCGCGTACTCCAAAATTTGAAAACCCATTACTTCCAGGCTTAACTGAACTAAATCCAATTGTTAACCGTACTGGCTCAGATTCTTCAAGCTTAGATAATATGCTTGAAATCTTAGTTGGTGGTGGTATGGATTTATTCCGTGCACTACGTATGTTAGTTCCACCAGCTTGGCAAAACGTTGAAACCTTAGATGCTGACTTACGTGCTTTCTATGAGTTCAACTCTAAGCATATGGAAGCTTGGGATGGTCCAGCAGGTTTGGTTATTCAAGATGGTCGCCATGCAATCTGTATGCTTGACCGTAATGGTTTGCGTCCAGCACGTTGGGTGATCACTAAAAATGATTACATCACACTTGCATCTGAGATCGGTGTATGGGGTTATGAACCAGAAGATGTGGTATCTAAAGGCCGTGTAGGTCCTGGTCAAATCCTTGTTGTAGATACACTGACAGGTAAAGTTCTCGATACTAAAGATGTTAGTAACCATCTTAAAAACATGCGTCCATATCGTGAATGGTTACGTGATCACGCAATCCGTTTGCAAGCGAACCCGCAACTTGAAGAACAATTAGTTGATCAAGGTTTAACTGGCGATGCATTAAAAGCAGCTCAAAAAATGTTTATGGTAACATTTGAAGAGCGTGATCAGTTGTTACGTCCTATCGCAGAAAGTGGTCAAGAAGCTGTTGGTTCGATGGGTGATGATACGCCAATGGCAGTATTATCTCGTCAGGTACGTCATGTATCTGATTATTTCCGTCAACAGTTTGCTCAAGTAACTAATCCACCAATTGATCCATTGCGTGAATCGATTGTGATGTCATTGGAAACTTGCTTAGGTCGTGAGCAAAACGTATTTGAACAAGGTCCAGAGCACGCTGACCGCATCATTATTTCAAGTCCTGTATTGTCAAACTCAAAAATGCAGCAGCTTCGTGATGTGGAAAAAGAGCGCGAAGGTTATGGCGTTGTTGATATTGATTTGAACTACGCTGAGGCTGAAGGCTTACAAGCGGCAATTGCTCGTATTTGTGAAGAAGCTGCTCAAGCTGTTCGTGATGGGAAAACACTGATCGTATTAACAGATAAGAACTTCCGTGAAGGCTTCTTACCTGCGAATTCAGCATTGGCAACAGGTGCCGTACATCATCACTTAATTAAAACTGGTTTGCGTACAGATGCAAACATTTTAGTTGAGACAGGTTTTGCGCGTGATCCACACCAATTTGCAGTATTGCTCGGCTTTGGTGCTACAGCGGTTTACCCTTACTTGGCTTATGATGTAATCAATGACCTAGTTGCTAAAGGCGAGTTATTGGGTGATCCAATCCACGCACAAGCAAACTTCCGTAAAGGTATTGAGAAAGGCTTGTTGAAAGTTCTTTCTAAAATGGGTATTTCGACAGTTGCTTCTTATCGCGGTGGTCAATTATTCGAAGCGGTAGGTTTATCTTCTGAAGTTGTTGATAAGTGTTTCCTTGGTGTACCAAGCCGTATTCAAGGTGCAACATTTGCAGATTTAGAAAACGATCAGAAAAAATTGGCAACAACTGCTTGGCAGAACCGTAAGCCGATTGATCAAGGTGGTTTACTTAAATTTGTATTTGGTAAAGAGTACCATGCTTTCAACCCTGACGTGATTAACTCACTTCACAAGGCTGTTCGCTCAGGTCAATACCAAGACTTTAAAGAATATGCAGAGTTGGTGAATAACCGTCCTGTGGCTACGATTCGTGACTTATTCAAATTAAAAACGACAAATTCAATTGCGCTTGATCAAGTTGAAAGCATTGAAGATATCCTTCCGCGTTTCGACTCTGCTGGTATGTCTTTGGGGGCATTATCTCCAGAAGCACACGAAGCAATTGCAATCGCAATGAATACAATTGGTGGTCGTTCGAACTCAGGTGAGGGCGGTGAAGACCCAGCGCGTTACGGCACGATTCGTAACTCGAAAATCAAACAGATTGCATCAGGTCGTTTTGGTGTAACACCAGCGTACTTAACTTCTGCTGAAGTTTTGCAGATTAAAGTAGCACAAGGCGCAAAACCAGGTGAGGGTGGTCAGTTACCAGGTGGTAAAGTGAATGGCTTAATTGCACGTTTACGTTACTCGGTGCCAGGTGTGACTTTGATTTCACCACCGCCACATCACGATATTTACTCAATTGAAGATTTGTCTCAGTTGATCTTTGACTTGAAGCAAGTAAACCCTCAAGCAATGGTATCGGTAAAACTGGTATCTGAGCCAGGTGTTGGAACGATTGCAGCAGGTGTTGCAAAAGCTTATGCTGACTTCATTACCATTTCTGGTTATGACGGTGGTACAGCGGCATCTCCACTATCATCAATTCACCATGCAGGTTCGCCTTGGGAATTAGGTTTAAGTGAAGCGCATCAAGCACTTCGTGTAAATGATTTGCGTGGTAAGGTACGTGTTCAAACTGATGGTGGTTTAAAAACTGGTTTGGATGTAATCAAAGCAGCAATTTTAGGTGCTGAAAGCTTTGGTTTCGGTTCTACACCAATGATCGCATTAGGTTGTAAATATCTTCGTATTTGCCACTTGAATAACTGTGCAACTGGTGTTGCAACTCAGCAAGATCATTTACGTCAAGAACACTATATTGGCGAACCAGAAATGTTGATTAACTTCTTCAAATTTATTGCAGAAGAAACACGTGAATGGTTAGCTGCTCTAGGTGTTGCATCACTTAAAGATTTGATTGGTCGCGTTGATTTGCTTGAAGTTTTACCTGGTGAAACTGAAAAGCATGCTCATCTTGATCTCAGCGCTTTATTGACTTCACATCCATCTGTTGAAGGTAAAGCTCAGTATTGCCAAGTTCAAGGTAATGCGCCATTTGATAAAGGTGTATTGGCTGAGAAAATGGTTGCTGAAATGCTACCAGCGATTGAAGCAGGTACAGGCGGTTCATTTAATTTCACTGTTGGTAACTGTGATCGTTCAATTGGCGCACGTATTTCAGGTGAGATCGCACGTCGCTACGGCAACTTAGGGATGGAAAACAGCCCAGTTGTGATGAATCTTGTTGGTACAGCTGGTCAGTCACTTGGTGTTTGGAATGCAGGTGGTCTACATATCAAACTTGAAGGTGATGCGAACGATTACGTTGGTAAAGGCATGGCGGGTGGTCGAGTTTCGATCTTCCCACCAAAAGGTTCACCGTTCCAAACACAAAATACTGCAATCATCGGTAACACTTGTTTGTATGGTGCGACTGGCGGTAAGTTATTTGCTGCGGGTACTGCGGGTGAGCGTTTCGCTGTTCGTAACTCAGGTGCTTTTGCGGTAATTGAAGGTGCTGGCGATCACTGCTGTGAATATATGACAGGTGGTGTGGTAACTGTCTTAGGTAAAGTGGGTCATAACTTTGGTGCGGGTATGACAGGCGGTTTTGCTTATGTACTTGACCTTGATAATGACTTCGTAGACTACTACAACCATGAGTTGATTGACCTAAATCGTATCTCTACCGAGTCGATGGAAGATCACAAAGAGAATCTACTGCGTATCCTTGATGAACATATCAAAGAAACAGGTAGTGCTTGGGCATATAAAATCCGTAATGAGTTCGACTTCTATAGTCGTAAGTTCTGGCTTGTAAAACCAAAAGCTGCTAATTTGCAAACGCTTTTGAAAACAACCCAAGCTGATCCACAATAATTCCACGACTGCAAAGACATAGGCAGGTGCAGAGATGAGAGACATCGCTGCGCCTACCCACGGAGAGAGACATGGCAGAACGCCTCAATAATGACTTTCAATTTCTGGATGTACCACGTCAAGATCCAGAGAAAAAAGATATTACTGTCCGCAAAGCAGAGTTTGTGGAAATTTATAAACCTTTTACAGCGGAAGTGGCTGCAAACCAGACTCATCGTTGTTTAGGATGTGGTAACCCATATTGTGAATGGAAATGTCCTGTACATAACTACATTCCAAACTGGTTAAAACTGATTGCTGAAGGTCAAATTTTCCAAGCAGCTGAACTTTGCCACCAGACCAATACATTGCCAGAAGTTTGTGGTCGTGTATGTCCACAAGACCGTTTATGCGAAGGCGCTTGTACTCTAAATGACGGCTTTGGTGCAGTAACGATTGGTAATGCTGAAAAATATATCAACGATACTGCCTTTGCTTTAGGCTGGCGCCCAGATATGTCTGGCGTTAAATGGACGAATAAAAAAGTTGCAATTATTGGTGCAGGTCCAGCAGGCTTAGGTTGTGCAGACATTCTTGCACGCGGTGGTGTAAAACCAGTTGTATTCGATAAACGTCCTGAAATTGGTGGTCTACTTACATTCGGTATTCCAGAATTTAAAATGGAAAAAGATGTGATGAAACGTCGTCGTGAAATCTTCACGGGGATGGGCATTGAGTTCCGTTTGAATACTGAAATTGGTGTCGATGTAACGATTGAACAGTTGCTTGCTGAATACGATGCAGTATTCATGGGTATGGGAACATACACTTATATGAAAGGTGGTTTCCCTGGTGAAGATCTTGATGGTGTTTACGATGCATTAGATTTCTTAATTGCGAATGTAAATCGTTGCCAAGGCTGGGAAAAAGATCCAAGCGAATACATCAGTGTAGATGGCAAAAAGGTGATTGTTCTGGGTGGTGGTGATACTGCGATGGACTGTAACCGTACTTCATTACGCCAAGGTGCACATGATGTGACATGTGCTTACCGTCGTGACGAAAGCAACATGCCGGGTTCTGCGCGCGAAGTGAAAAATGCCTATGAGGAGGGTGTAAAATTCCTATTCAATCGCCAACCGATCGAGATTGTGGGCGAGAATGGCAAAGTGACTGGTGTTAAAGTGGTGACTACACAGATGGGTGAGCCTGATAGCCGTGGTCGTCGTAGCCCTGAGCCAATTCCTGGTTCTGAAGAAGTTTTACCAGCTGATGCAGTATTGCTTGCTTTTGGTTTCCGTCCAAGTCCTGCGGATTGGTTTGGTTCTGCGAATGTGAGCTTAGATGGTTCTGGTCGTGTAGTAGCAGCTGAACAGCAAGAGTTCAAGTTCCAGACCTCTAATCCAAAAATCTTCGCAGGCGGAGACATGGTGCGTGGTTCTGATCTTGTTGTAACTGCTATCTGGGAAGGTCGTCAAGCTGCCGAGGGTATTTTAGATTACCTTGGTGTTTAATCCAGAAAATATTGTAAAAACGTCTAAGTAGAGCCTGCATTATGCAGGCTCTACTATTTTCACCTTATCTTTTTGGTAGTTTTGGCAAATCGTATAAGCTATTTTGCCCTATGCTTGACTATCCTGCAGCGCAATACTCAAAGTCAGTATATAAAATGTGCAGGAACTCAAGATGGCACTTGCAAATGCAAATTCAGAGAAAGGCTATTTAAATCGTCCCAAAGCTTTGGGAATTACAGTGCGTCGTTTGCAATTTAATCCTAAAAAAATTCAACGACACTATTTTGCTAACTCTCCGTTAATGTCGCATCTTTTAACTGCGTTATCATCCACTTTTCCAATTGGTGAACAATATTTTGTGAACAGTGTGCGGAACGTACGAGATAAAGTTAAAGATCCTCAGTTACAAGCACAAATTGCTGCATTTATTGGACAAGAAGCTATGCATTCTAAAGCCCATACTGAGTTCAATGATGCATGGCGCAAAGAGGATTATAACCTTGATCGTTTTTAAGCGTGGCTGGCAAAGCGTGATGATGCACTACGAAACATTCATCCAAAATTACAGCTCGCTTTAACTTGTGCATTTGAACATTTTACTGCGATGTTAGACGGTTACATTCTCAAACATCCAGAAATATTAAGTACCTTAGATAATGATGCAATGAAATTATGGGTGTGGCATGCAATTGAAGAAATTGAACATCGCTCTGTTGCCTTTGATGTCTATCAAGAGGTCTATGGCGATGATCGTATTCGTCGTTTATTAATGCGAAGTGTAACCACTGGTTTTGCAAGTTTGACGTTCTATGCAACCTCACGTTTAGTTTGGCAAGATAAATGGAAAAGCTTACCGAAAGTCGGTGGTAATCTATTTGGAATCTATTTACTTGTAAAAATGTTAATACAGCTTATTCCTGAATACTTATCGTATTATCAAGCGGATTTCCATCCTGCAAAGCATAACTATACGAAATTGGTAAATTACTGGAAAGCACGTATGGCTGACGAATATGGAATGATCAGCTTTCAAGAGGAAACTGCATCTAAAATTTACAGTTAATTAGGCTGATAGCATAGAGTTTTTCGCAGTTAATAGCATTACTTCAAAATAATTGAGTAGTGCTTTTTTTATTTAATCTAAACATAAATCAACTTAAATAAATGTTACACAGATAGCAAAAAATCTCACTACAATGAATTATCGCAAAAATATAAAGAAAAACTTGAGGATAAATTTTTATGAAAATGATCAAACACACCGCTTTAGCAACGGTATTGGCAAGCACATTGTTATTCACGGGTTGTGGTTATAATACATTGCAAGTGAAAGATGAAGCTGTGAGTGCTTCATGGTCAGAAGTACAAAACCAATATCAACGTCGAGCTGATTTAGTTCCAAATCTTGTTAATGTCGTGAAAGGCTATGCCAAACATGAGGAACAAGTGCTCACAGAAGTGACTCAAGCACGCTCGAATGTTGCAGGTTTAAAAGTTGATAAAGAAGTTTTAGAAGACCCAGCTTTATTTGAGAAATACCAACAAGCACAAAGTCAATTAACAGGCGCATTGTCTCGTTTAATTGCTGTTTCTGAAAATTACCCCGATTTAAAAGCCAATGAGCAATTCCGTGATTTACAAGCCCAATTGGAAGGTACTGAAAATCGTATAGCTGTGGCTCGCAATCGCTATATCACGACTGTTCAAGATTACAATGCTTATGTACGTCAGTTCCCACAGGTGATGACTGCAAAAGTCATTGGAATGAAAACCAAAGAGAACTTCAAAGCAGAACAATCCGCACAGCAAGCTCCGACAGTTTCATTTAATTAAGATCCGAAACTGGTTAGATCGATAAGGAGTAAGGTATGTTGATAAAACCAACGCAAAAAATTAAATATATTCTTATTATTCTTTTTGCGCTGCTTTGTTGTCAGCATACCGTTTGGGCGGAGGTTGCAACCGCAACAGATCATAGTGATGTGATTGTTGCTGGAAAAATCATTCAAGATCAGCAGAAAAATACCTCTACATCATCGCAGTCAACACAAGCACCCGTATTGCCAAAAGTTGCCAATGATATGGAGGAAGGTGAATTAATTCGAGGTTTACCAACTTTAAATCAGCCTGTTATTGATCAAGCTAAGGTGTTGAGTGAGACTGAAATACAGCAACTTAACCAAAAAATTCTGAGTTTATATCAACAAGGCAAAGCTCAAATCGGTGTAATTATTGTGCCAACAACAGGACAAGAAGCCATTTTTGACTTTGCTTTGCGTACAGGCGAAAAATGGCAATTAGGTTCAGCCAAGCGTGATAATGGTTTATTAATGGCGATTGCGATCAACGATCGTAAAATTCAAATATTGACAGGTTATGGCTTGGAGGGTGTATTACCTGATGTAGTATTGAGCCGAATAATTCGAAATCAGATCACGCCTTATTTTAAACAAGGTCAATATGCACAAGGGATTTCGTCAGGTTTGGATGAGGTTACCCGTATCGTTAATCTTGATCCAGAGATCGCTCAACAATCTGCTCAAGAGCTCAAAGAGAGACATGAGCAGGCAATCCAAGCACAACAAGCGAAAGATAATACGTTTACGATGGCGCTATTTATTTTAATTGCGGGTGTCATAGGATCGTTCATTGTCGGTAAACGATTAAGTGCATCTACTGCTGCTGTTGCTGCAACAGTTGCAGGTTTGGTAAATGGTGCTGGTATCCTTATGAGTTTGCTGCTTGGTATAGGTATTTTCTTTTTATTAATCACATCACTCGCCCAACTGATTTTTCAAGCTTTCTTGTCTAGTGGAGGACGCGGAGGCGGAGGTGGAGGATTTGGCGGTAGTGGTGGTGGCTATAGCGGTGGTGGCGGTAGCTTTGGAGGGGGAGGTGCCTCAGGATCATGGTAACTAAAACAGAGACAACAGAAATTATTACGCAACCCAAGCTCGATGAATCTGTACAACCTAGTGCAAAACGCTGGTTAAAGCATTTTTTTTACGTTTCATCGGCACATCGGTATTTTAATAAACAAGATCGACAAGAGATCGCAAAAGTAGTACAGCAAGCAGAAAAAGGTCATGTAGGAGAAATTCAGGTAGTAATTGAAGGTCATATACCTTGTTCACATGCTTATTACCAAAATACACGTTTACGTGCGCAGCAACTCTTTTCAGAATTAGGTGTTTGGGATACCGAGTTGAATAGTGGTGTGTTGCTTTATTTAAATCTGTGTGAGCGTAAAGTTGAGATTTTGATTGATCGTGGTTTGAAGAATGCAACACAAACACAAATTTGGACTCAAATCTGTCAGGAAATGATCAGCATTTTGACTGCAAAACAATATCAAGCTGCTGTTAAACATGGAGTGGAGCAGATTGGTTCGGTGCTTGAAGACTTTTACGGTAAAAATAATAAATATGAAGTGAACAATGAGCTTCCAAACGAGCCATATATTATAAACTGAGCCTTTGTTAGTCTATTTTTCAATAATCAATTTAACCTATTTCGATTAGACCGTTTATCTTCCGATAAATGGTCTATTTATTCATCACTTTTTAGAAAAAAAGATAATTAAAACTCTGTGATTAAATTCTCTTTTAATTGCGAAAATCACTAAAAAAGCATTAAAAATTCCTTAAGCAAGGTCTCAGGCTTGCAAAATGGTGACATATATTGTCATTTATTATTTCTTTTTGTCAAAAAAGAGGGGCTTTTGTTCGTGCTGAATAATGTTTTAAGTCTCTGTTTTTTTAAGCTAAAATTCGATAAGCTAAGGACTGGCATAGAACATGCTAAATACAAGTAGCTAATAAAAGCTTATAAAAATTTATACATTGGAGAAATGTTATGAAATCAATGCAAAAGGGTTTTACTCTTATTGAATTAATGATCGTTGTAGCGATCATTGGTATCTTGGCTGCGGTAGCATTACCTGCGTATCAAGATTATACTATTCGAGCAAAAGTATCTGAAGCAGTTTTAGCAGCATCAGCGTGTCGTACAACTGTAACTGAAGTTTTTCAATCATCAACGAGTGCATCTTTACCTACTGCAGGAAACTGGGGTTGTGAGGCAGGTACTTCTAGTTCGGCAGCAACAAAATATGTTCAAACGGTAACAACTACAGACGCTGGTCAAATTTTTGTAACTACTAGTGCTGCACCAGATTTGAAAGATGCTGCTTCAAAACAATTCGCATTAACACCGATGAAAAGTGCTACAGCAGCAATGACTTCAAGTGATGTTGGTACAGCTGTTAACAACTGGAAATGTGGTCCAGCAACTAATGGTGGCACTGCTATGCCTGCTAAATATTTGCCAGGCTCGTGTCGAGCAAGCTAATTTAGACAGTTAAATGATAGGGATGTTTAGGCATCCCTTTTTTATTAATTATTTATAAGAAGTTATAAAAAATGAATAAAAGTATAAAATATTTTTTTCTCTTATCTCTTTTGTTTATAGGTTTATCATGGCTTGTACCAAATCATTATCTACCATGGTTAACTTCTCATAGTGATTTTCTCGCATTTTTATCATTATTTTTTTTGAGTTTAGCAACATTTTTCAGTATTAAAAGGATTGTAGTCCCTAAAAAAGTTATCCTATTCTTTTTGTTTTTAATGTTTATACCTTTTTTCCAATTTTTTTTTGGTAAAATCTTCTTTTTTGGAGATGCATTAATAAGTTCACTTTATTTGTTGGGTTTTCTTATTGCTTATAGTGTAGGCTATAATCTCGCAGAATATAAAATATTTATCTATAAATATTTTTTTATGTTAATTTTATTTGTTAGTATTTTAAGTGTGTATATTGTGTTAAAGCAATGGATGCTTCTTACTTCTAATGGGGTTTGGATTGTTGAAATTCCTCCAGGTGGTCGCCCATTTGCTAATTTTGCCCAGCCTAATAATTGTTCAACATTTCTTTCCATCGGATTAATGGCAACACTCTATTTATACGAAAAAAAATATATCAATAGCTTTTCTGGAATTATAATTTCAATTTTTATCTTGTTTGGAATAGCACTTTGCCAATCTAGAACAGCATGGGTTTTTGTAGTATTGTTTATATTTTGGTGGCTTTTTAAAACTAGAAATTTTAATGTTAGATTGAATAGATATTTAATTTTTTATTTTTCCAGCTTATTCGCTTTATTTGTTTTAATAATACCTTTCTTTTCTGATTATCTAGATGTGATGTTTACAAAGGATATTATAACTAGAGCAACAACAGGTCATCTAAGAATTCCTATGTGGCACCAAATGTTATTGGCTATAGCAAATGAACCTTTAGTAGGCTACGGTTGGAATCAAGTCAGTGTTGCTCAACTATCTATTTATTTAGATTATCCGACAACTGAGTGGGTTGAGCATAGTCATAATATTTTTTTAGACTTATTAGTTTGGAACGGTATCCCTATTGGAGTTTTTATTATTTTTTTTCTATGTTTGTGGTTATATGAAATTAGTAAACTTGTGAATGATATTGAGTCTTTTATTTCTCTTTCTATGGTAGGTATTGTTTTAATACATGCAATGTTAGAGTATCCTCTAGATTATGCTTTTTTTCTACTTCCAGTAGGATTTTTACTCGGCAATGTTCAATATAAAGATGATGGTATTAAACTTGTTTATATTAAACAATCGGTTTTAAAATCATTGATAATATTTTCCTCTATTATATATGTGTGGATTTTTTTTGAGTATAGGGTTATTGAAAAAGATATCCAACTACTTAGGTTTGAAATGTATAATATTGGAGAATTGCATTCGAATAGTGCTACACCAAATATATTGCTACTTACTCAATTAAAAGAACAAATAAGGTTTTCTCGTACGATTCCTCATTCAAATATGTCGAGACAGCAATTAGATTGGATGCGTAGAGTAGCGTATCGTTATGCTACACCATATAATTTATACCATTATGCACAAGCTCTAGCATTAAATGATAAAAATGAATCAGCAAAGAAACATTTGCTCATTCTGGAGAAATTATATGGTAGAAAGTATAATTTTAGTTCGCTTTATGATGTGAATCAATCTCTAGCTTTTGAATGGCATAAAAAGAGTGTATCCAAGTAATGACGTATGCTTTATCAAAAAGAAAGTTTTTTATTAAACATTTTTTTATTTCTATAGTTGTAGCTATTTTTATAGTAGGCATTGTTTTTTTTATTTGGTATCCATTTCCATTAGCACAAGCTGTTGGTGTTACATATATTTTCCTAATGATGTTAGTTATTGATGTCATCATTGGGCCGTTATTAGGTTTATTGGTTTATAAGCAAGGTAAAAAAACTTTAAAAATGGATTTAAGTATCATTATTATATTGCAGTTAAGTGCTTTAGGTTATGGTATATATAGCATCGAACGGGGGCGACCAGTATGGCTAGCTTATTACGTAGATCGCTTCCAATTAATACGAAATAATGAAATTGTTGACAAAAACATAGGGGAGGCATTACCTCAATACCAGAACCCTTCTTGGTTTAAACCTCAGTATGTAGGTGTCGAATTTGCTCAAGATAAGCAAATTCGCAATGATGATATGTTTGCAGAGGTTCTAGGGGGTATTTCTGTTGCACAAAAGCCAGAACGTTATGTGCCACTAGATAAAGTAAAAAATCAGATTCAAAAGCGTGCCCAAAGTTTAGAAACTTTAAATAAATTTAACGATAAAATCTCAGTTCAAAAGACTCTAAGTCAATATCCCCAAGCAACAGCTTTTATACCTTTGAAAGCAAACTCTATTGATATGACTGTTCTAGTGAACAAGGAAAAAGGCGAAGTCGTAAAAATTGTAGATCTGCGTCCATGGAATTAATCATTTGATCCTTGGATTCTGATTTTAATTTGTAGAAAAGAGCTTCGGTGTATAATGCTTCAAAGCTCTTTCTTCTTTTCAACTATGCAAATCCTCTGTCTTATAGTCGCCAGTATTTTCCTTATCTTCGGTTGGCTATCACCCTTTCATACATATCCATGGGTAACCTTCTCAAGTGAGCTTGCAAGTTTTGGCGCTGCACTTGCTATAGTGACTTTGTTTCTAACAAAAGAAATTAAGATTCCACGCCCGCAAATTTTTATGTTGGGCATTGTTTTATTGCCGCTACTTCAGTTTTGTTCCGGGTTAATAGTAGATTTAAGTGTTGCCTTTCTAAGTTTTGCCTATCTTTTTACATTTTGGCTGATGATGTTATGTGGATATAACTTATCTCTACAGGCTGAAAATCGTGAAAAGCTTATGATTGGCTTTAGCTTAGTTGTTTTAATTGCTGGATTGTTAAGTAGCTTTATGGCGGTAGTCCAATGGTTAAATCTTGAATCCTATATTTATGGAATCATGGGGTTAAGAGGGAATCGTCCTTATGCTAATTTTGGGCAACCTAATAATCTATCGACCTTTTTGGTGATGGCATTGATGGGTGGGCTTTACTTATATGAGAAAAGAAAAGCATCCTTATGGTTGCTTATTCCTTCTTCTCTAATCCTGCTATTTACCATTACATTGACTCAATCAAGAACAGCATGGATCGTTTGTATATTTTTCTTTTTTTATTGGATTTATAAGCAGCATAAAAATAATCCGCGCTTTAACTTCCCTAAATTGCTTCTATGGACTTTATTGTATTTTGTGATTGCGGGCTATTTACTTCCATATTTAACGCAGTTTATGAGTTCTAATTTGGATACGGGAGTGGCCCATACAGCTTCTATTGTTCAAAGAGCAGGTTCAGGACATGAAAGGTTAGGCATGTGGATGCAAATTCTGCATGCGATTGCAGAACGTCCTTGGTTTGGCTACGGCTGGAATCAAACAAGTATCGCTGTAGTCGAGAGTATTGAGTTCAATACTGTTCAAGTTTGGTTTAATAGCGCCCACAACATTGTCCTTGATCTTCTAATTTGGAATGGTGTTCCGCTTGGTGTTTTGATTATTGGATATTTATCTCTATGGTTGTTATGGTTAAACAAGACGGCAAAAGATAGTACCTCAATTATCGCGATTTTGATGGTTTGTGCGATTTTGATTCATGCTATGTTGGAGTTCCCACAGCGTTATGCATATTTTCTGTTGCCAATAGGTTTCTTGCTGGGGCTTATTCAGGCACAAACACCGCAATTAAAGGGTATCACCATTCAAAAAAATGTCGTGCGTTGTGTATGGTTGATCAGTGTCATTGTTCTTTTGTTGATCTGGCGGGATTACAAACTGTTTCAGGATAACAGTCGCCTTATCTTTAAAGGTAAACAACCTACCGAAGAAATATTGGGTAGCTCAAGAATTTTATTATTAACACAATTTCAGAAGCGTTTAGATTGGATAGCCTTAGATCCTAAAACAAGGTTTTCTGAAGCGCAGTTAAGTGAATTTGCTGAGATGGTGAAGAATAAGGCGACACCGTATAACTTGAAGAAATTTGCACAAGTATTGGTCTACAATCAGCAAAATAAGGAAGCTGAAAAATACCTTTACATACTTAATCGTTTGTATAAAAAAGATGTGAGTTTGGCTGACATTATTGAGTTAAATCAATAGTCTAAGTGATAAAAAAGAGCGACATTAAGTCGCTCTTTTTTTATATGTTTTAAAGTTGGCTTTGAATATAGTTTTCAATGCCAACATTTTCAATAAGATCTAATTGAGTATCTAACCAATCCCAGTATTCTTCTTCTTTCTCTAGAATTTCTTGAACTAAATCACGTGTTACATAGTCTTGTTGTGTTTCTGATAGCTCTACAGCTTGCTTGAGTGCTTCAATATTTTCTTTAACTTTGCGGATGTCGCAATTTAGGACTTCTTCTGTGTGCTGTCCGATATAAAGTTTGCCTAAGTGCTGCAGGTTAGGTAGGCCTTCAAGAAACAAGATGCGTTCAATAATCTTATCTGCATGTTTCATTTGGCGAATAGATTCTTTGTATTCAGCTGAACCTAATTTTTCAATTCCCCAATCATTGAACATACGAGAGTGTAAAAAATATTGGTTGATCGCAGTTAAATGGTGATAAAGCACCTGATTCAATTGATTAATGACTTCACGATTGCCTTTCATTGCACTTACTCCGTAAACATCCAGTAATGCCCTAATCGCTAAGGCAATTTAGATTATATTAATCAACAAATGGATTTGGCGCGAGTAATTTATTGAACGGCAAATGAAAATCACAATCAAAAGCAGATGATGTGAGTCTCATTTGCATAGGGAGGGTTAAAGAAAGAGTTAATTTTAATAGTGGTAGTTAAAGCAGGGTTATTATTAAAATATTTGAAAAGGAGTTATGCCGCGACAGAAATACGTGCTGCAATTTCAGCAAGTTCTTCATTGATAATTGAGCGAGCTTCAGGAACACAGCGACCACAACAAGTGCCTAAGTCGAGTAAATCACGAATTTCACGATAGCTTTCAGCGCCATTTGCAACAGCATCTTTGATATCTTGGTCTGTGATTCCACGGCATAAACAAACATACATGGGAGTGATCCACAAATATTAATGCGATAATTGATATTATTGATAATTATTATCGTTTGTCAATGAATTTCATTCTAATAGTGAATATATTCTTATTGAGAATTTGAATAAAAAAAGATCATTTGAGAGGAAATCTGAGTTATACACGGAATTCCTCTCGAGATTGATGACCAATTAAAAATGAAATTTATTAATTAAGTATTTAATTTTTATAGATTATTGGTTAATGATAACGATGCCATCCATTTCAACCAATGCACCTTTGGGAAGGCTAGCAACCCCCAATGCTGCTCGAGCAGGGTAAGGTTGTGCAAAGTATTCGCCCATGATTTGATTCACAAGTTGGAAATGAGATAAATCTGTAAGGAAAATATTGAGTTTTGCGATATCTGCTAAGCTTCCGCCCGCTGCAGCACATACAGCTTTTAGGTTGTCAAATACTCTACGAATTTGAGCTTCGATTCCATCCACAAGTTCCATACTATAAGGGTCTAAGCCAATTTGGCCTGAAAGGTAAAGCGTATTACCGACTAAAATTGCTTGAGAATACGTTCCGATCGCAGCTGGCGCATGTTCAGTATGAATTACTTGACGTGACATTAAGCTCTCCTATGTCGTTTTTATCATAAAACAATGTGACTTTAACACAAAAGATCGCCCACGAAACTGCCTACGACTGCGGAGTCGCAGTCGATTATTGTCATGATTTATATCTGCTAGTGAGGATAAGTGTTAGATTTTATACTTTGGCAATTTCAGTTTGCACAATTGGCATATTGAGGCGTTCTATTCGTGGGAATCCAAAATGCATTCGTAAATCACGGATAATTTGCGCGATCTGATTACGGTTACTGACGACTATATTGACGTAAGTTTTATGATCTTGTGATTCCACCATTTCTACGCCTGTTTTAGCTTTTCGGCACTGGTAGATCAGATCAGAAATTTGTTCATCATTCATCATCATATGAATACATAGATAGGCACTAAAACGAACATCATCAACTTCTTCAGCTTGCCAATGTAGGGGCATAATATTTTCAGGATGAAGATGCTGCTCATGTAGTAAATTACGACAGCGTGAACGATGGACGATTAATCCTCTTCGAGATAAATGCCCTTGAATTGGATCACCGAGAACAGGATTACAACAGTGTGCATATTTGACATCGACACCTTCTGTGCCTGAGATCAAACGGTCTGATGTTGCTTGGTGCTGTGTATGATGATCTTGCGCAAATAAATGATTCGCAACCAGTTGAGGCAATAAGTCGCCCACTGCAATCTGCTCAAATAAGGTATCTTTGCTACTTAAATGACGCCACTCCAGTACATTAATCCAATCCGTTTGAGAAAGATCATCTATTGAGCGGTGGAAAAGTTTTAGTGCGCGATTAAGAGCTTGTTGACCAACAAGACGTTGTTCATCGATGTCTTGCTCGCGGAGCATGTTTTGGAGAGCACGTCGAGCTTTTTGCGTATTAATGAAACTCAGCCAATCTGGGTTTGGGGTGGCGAGTACATCAGTAATGATTTCAACAACCTGTCCACTGTGTAAAGGTGTTGATAAAGGACGAATTTCACCATCAACCTTTGCGCCAACAGCATGATTACCTAAAAATAAGCTGGCAGAATAGGCAAAATCTACAACAGTTGCGCCCTGTGGTAGTTCATGTAACTGCCCGTGAGGTGTATATACCCAAATTTTTTCTTGATGTAAATAATCAAGCAAATCACTAAAAGTAGTTTTTGCGCATTCTCCATCAATGAGGGTGTTCAAGTTCTGCATAGAGGCTTGAATGGCTGAACGACAAGCTTGAGGCGCGTTCTCACCTAAAACCACACCAAAGCGAGCGGCTTTACGCATAAGTTCGGTTTGTATGGTGAGTGAAAGTGTAGTTTTTTCACCTTTTAATTTGATCATTAACGATTGGTTGCCACCTGGAAGTGGACGTCGGATGTGATCTTTATATTGTAAAACTTGGAAGTTCTCTTTGAGTGCATCGACGAAGCGATCACAATCAGCAATGCTGTTTAAAATAATTTCAAAGGCATGGCTGTGGCTTAATTCATTTAAGTCTATTTCATTTTTTACAAAATGGCGTAGCAATTCAATATTATTGTTTTTCTTTTTAATACGGCCTTTTAAGTCGTATGTCTTTAATAAATCAGTTAGTTTTTGTTCCCATACTGTTTGATATTCACAGCGCTTTGGTTTTGTTGCAAGTAGGGCTGCTTGTACGTCGTTAAACATATCAAGATCAAGATTTTGATAACAGAGATGTTCCAAGTTATCAGCCATCTCATTCATACCAACCAAACGTGCCATCGGTACGAAAATATCAAAAGTTTCTTGTGCAATACGTGCTCTTTTATCGGGGCGTAAAGCATCCAAGGTCGTCATATTGTGATAACGATCGGCTAATTTAATAATAATGACACGAGGATCTTGTAAGGTTGCTTGCAGAATTTTTCGGAAAGAAGCGGCTTTGTTATATTCTTTATCACTGGAGTGGCTTAATTTTGTTACACCATCGACTAATTCGGCGACAACTATTCCAAATTTTTGTCCGATTTCATCTTTGGTAAATTCGGTATCTTCAATAACGTCATGTAATAAGGCTGCCATCAAAGTATCGGCATCCAAGCGCATATGTGCAAGTATGCAACTTACTGCTATAGGATGCAGTACATAAGGTTCACCACTTTTTCGAGTGATACCACTATGCGCTAAATCGGCAAAATCACAGGCAGCAAGCACACACTGAATTTCACTATCTTTGAGATAGGCTTCAATGATGACTTTGAGTTGTTGCTTGGCTTGGCTGACCTCTTCGCCTGGCATAAAAAACACCTATATAACTTAAATTTCGATATTGAATTACTTAGCTTCTAATGAAAAGCATATTGATAAACTTGTCAATTTGTTCATTGGAAAAAATATGAATTTTTTTCAATTAAACCGATTGCTTTTATCAATTTGAATCCAAATTTTCAATAAACAAAAAAGCCCAGTGTCTTCACATTGGGCTTCTTTATGCGAGCAGATTTACTTAAAATGTAAATCCTTCTAAATTCAAAGAATTTGTAGACAATACCATATCAAGATTTGATGTTTGGTAGTCTTGTTCGCGTTGTTTTAAGATGTCTTTTGTTACATGACCAATCGCAATTTCACGTAATGCAACGACTGTTGGCTTGTCATTATCCCACTCAACAGTTGGTTCCATGCCTTGACGTGCTAATTGACGTGCACGTTTACTCGCTACCAGTACCAACTCGAAGCGGTTATCTACATGGTCTAAACAATCTTCAACGGTTACACGTGCCATAAGTTGTCTCGTTTGAACATTACACTTGAAAAGACTAAATAGTATAAAAGGCTTTTGCTCAAGACTCAAGTTATTCGCGATTGAGTGTAATTAAGTTTTCAATCAACTTTTGATGGCGACTGCTTTGTTGCAGAGTGACTAAACGATTTGCCGTAATAATTGCTTCGAGATCATGCACAGCTTTGTTGAAATCATCATTGATAATGACATAGTCAAAACTAGCGAAATGGCGCATATCTTCAACTGCACAACTGAGGCGATGTTCGATCACATCGACTGAATCCGTACCACGGTTTGAAAGACGTTGTCTTAGGTCATACTGGGTTGGAGGGAGAATAAAAATTTGTTTTGATTCAGGGAAAAGGCGACGAACTTGTTCAGCACCTTGCCAGTCAATTTCGAGTAAAACATCGTGACCTTGTTGTAATTGTTCTTTTACTTTTGCTTGAGATGTGCCGTAATAATTACCAAATACTTCAGCGTACTCAATAAAACCACCTTGTTCTACTTGCTCTAAAAATGTTTCAGTATCAGTAAAATGATAGTGAACACCATCAAGTTCACCAGGGCGTTGTCCACGCGTAGTATGTGAGACAGAAACGTGTAGATTGCTGACTCGATCGAGTAGGGCTTTTACAAGAGATGTTTTGCCTGTTCCTGATGCCGCAGAAACGACAAACAATAGACCCGACATGATATTTTTCCTGATATGATAAAATATCTTGGCTATTGTAGTGTAGCGTGCCGCTAAACGAAATAGCTTGGCATAAATATTCAAATGATGAGAGAGGTTGTTATGGAAATCGTGTTGGCCAATCCAAGAGGTTTTTGTGCTGGTGTTGACCGTGCTATAGCGATCGTCAATCGTGCATTAGAATGTTTCAATCCACCGATCTATGTACGACATGAGGTCGTTCACAATAAATTTGTAGTCGATGATTTACGTCAAAGAGGTGCAGTGTTTGTTGATGAGCTGGACCAAGTTCCTGATGATTCAATTGTAATCTTTAGCGCTCATGGCGTATCAAAAGCCGTACAACAAGAAGCAGAACGTCGCGGTCTAAAAGTATTTGATGCTACTTGCCCGTTGGTGACCAAAGTTCATATTGAAGTCACTAAATATGCTCGTGAAGGCACAGAAGCTATTTTAATAGGGCATGAAGGACACCCCGAAGTCGAAGGCACGATGGGTCAATATGATAAGTCTAAAGGTGGAGAGATTTATCTCGTTGAAGATGAAGATGATGTGGAAGCGTTAGTTGTAAAACACCCTGAAAAAGTTGCATTTGTAACTCAAACAACACTTTCAATCGACGATACAGCGAAAGTGATTGATGCCCTAAGAAAAAAATATCCGATGATCATGGGACCGCGTAAGGATGATATCTGTTATGCCACTCAAAATCGTCAAGATGCGGTACGTGATTTGGCGGAACAATGTGATGTAGTGTTGGTGGTAGGTTCTCCGAATTCATCCAATTCAAACCGTTTGCGTGAACTGGCTGAGCGTATGGGTAAATCAGCTTATTTGGTTGATAATGCAGAAGAACTAGAAAAAGATTGGTTTAAGTCAGACAGTAAAATTGGTGTGACGGCTGGTGCATCCGCGCCTGAAATTCTCATCAAGCAGGTCATTCAGCGTTTACAGGATTGGGGTGCGACTCCTCCGCAAGAGCTTCAAGGTCGCGAGGAAAATATTACTTTTAGCCTACCCAAAGAGTTACGAATACAAGTGATACAGGCCTAATTTGTATAGAAAAATGTGAACTTAAAACGGATGGACGACACTCCATCCGTTTTTTTATGTTACTTATCTACTTTGTATTGGTTATGTAAGAGATAAGTTTATTATTAATATAAGTAAAAGTTTTTCTTGGGTGCGGAGCGATGGGGAAAAATCGAGGATTCACCTTAATAGAATTGATGATGACAATTGCGATTGCGGCGATTATTGCAACGATGGCTGCGCCGTCTTTTATCCAAATGGTTCGAAGTAATCAATTGCGAAGCGATACCCGTGATTTTGTGGATTTATTGAGCGAAACGAGATCAGAAGCGATTTTTAAACAGAGTGATCGGATCGTAGCGTTAGATAGTAGTGTGGCAACACCTTTTAAAACTTGGGTGCCGACGCATGTCACAAAAAAGAGTGGGGATAGCAGTGTGACTTTTAATCGTTTGGGGCAGACCAGTATTTCCACAAACGGACAGTGCTTTATTTTTGAACACAGTAGTGATGCTGCGTTAAAAGCATATGTGTATGTACAAAAGGGTGGAACGGTTGTTTACAACAAAGCGGCAACAAGTTGTCCGACTTGAGGGGAAGGAATAATAAAAATGATGAAACGTCAAACGGGAGTTGGGTTGGTGGAGGTGCTTGTGGCTTTAGTACTTCTAAGTATTGCTGTATTGGGGTTTGTGGCATTACAAATTAGAGCCATCACGGCTAGCAACGAAGCGACGATGAATGTTCAGGCGACCAATATTGCCCGAGATTTGGCGGAGCGGATGCGTATGAATCGGGATGGGTTGGCGGGATATGTTGCGAATACCGATACCACGAATTGCGCAACTGCATTTTGTTCCCCTGAAGATATGGCTAAATACGATTTTAGACTAGTAAGCAGCCGTGCAACTGGCTTGGGTATGAGGATGAATGTGCTTAATTGTCAAGGGTCTACCTTAGTGCGTAAATGTGTTTATGTAGCGTGGGAAGGAACAACAGCGACCAATGGTACAGGTAGTTCTGATTGCACCAATGGTGCAGCCTATGTACCAAATGCGAAATGCATCATCATGGAGGTATATAACTATGGCTCATAAGCGATATACCTCAGGTTTCACCCTCATGGAGTTGATGATTGCTTTAGCATTAGGATTGTTAATTGTTGCCGCAGGATTGGCTGTATTTTTAAGTAGTCAGCGTTCTTTGGGTTTGCAGTCTGGCATGAGTGAGTTGCAGCAAAATGCAAACTTTGGTCTATCACTGATTACCCACGATTTGCGACATACCAATTTGAATACGGTATCTGCGCAAAAAATAAATAATCTTGTGGATGGTTCGGGGATTATTTTTAAAAAAGAAAATCTACCAACTGCATTGCAAGCAACAGCTAATTTAGAAGCTGAATTTGTTACTTTGCAAAATAAGGATACTGACAACACTACTGGGACAAGTGATCGGTTAACTATACAATATGTCCCTGCAAGCAGTGAGATTTTTAATTGTGAAGGCGTACAGGTGACGAATGCGTCCTCGAAAACCATTGTGCAACGTTATTATGTGGCAGAAAGTCCACAACAAGTAACGGGTGAGCCGACCTCGTACTCGCTGTATTGTGATGCTGCTTCTTATGATGGTGCAGGGCTAGTCGGTTTAAATACCAATGCACAACAAATTATGCAGCGGGTCGATGCGTTTAAAGTACGCTTAGGGGTAAAAAATCCTGCGGGTCAGTTACGCTATATGACAATTGATCAATATATTGCAGCGATGGAGACAATCCGTGCAGCTTGTGCCTCCCCAATAGTTGAAGATACCTGTTCAAAAACCTATTTGAATGTTGTTTCTATGGAGATTGGCATTTTGTCTCGTTCCACGGGAACAATTGGTGCAGATGCAAATTTAAATACTCAAACCAGCTTTAATGTTGCGGGAACTCCAGTCACGCTTTCAGGGGATGTAGCAGTAAATAAGCGATATTTGCGTCAGGCGGTAAATCAAGTGGTCGCCATTCGTAATACCTTGGGAGCATCATCATGAAACAACAAAAAGGCGCAACACTCATTACGGTATTGGTCATTTTGATCGTTATCACATTACTGGGGACTATAGCGGTAAAAATGGGGATTGTGGGTTTAAAAATTGCAACCAATAGTCAGGTGAATGCGTTGTTGTTAGAAAACTCTGATTCAGCGTTGTTTAATATTGAAAACCCTGCTGAGGTTGAAAGACAACTGGCCTTGGATGGTATGTTTGCTTATTTTAACTCGTCTGCCAATGCAAATGACGAATTGGTATTTTGCTATCGCGCATCGGAAAATTCTTTCTTTAAATTATCTAAAGCTAGCGCGATTACAGAGGATGGATCAACGACCAAGATTGGTGTTGATGGCTTTTGTAAAGCCAACCAGTTTGCAATGGGGCGTTCTGCGGTTTTGTCGCAAGTATATTTAACCAAAAGCTCCACGGCTTCTGCGCCTTTTAGTTCAGTTCCCAAAGGGACTAGTTTGGGGCAAAGTAATGTTCCTGCAACCACAAATAATATTGGTGCAACGGTTATTTCAGTCTTACCAAGTTTTGCAGGTGCGACTACTACGCAAATAGAGAACTGTTTTAAGCAGCGGGCTTCGGCCGTGGGGGCATGTTTTGATGGGTTAGGTATTCCCTATAACATGCAGCATTCGGACTATGTGGTTGGTGGTCAGCCGAAGTTGGTATCGTAAAGAAAGAGGGTTTAAAAATGAAAAAGTTAGATCATAAAAAAGGACTTTCAGCTACGGTATCTATGCTGATGACCTTGGTTGTTTGTCAAAGTGTATCTGTACAAGCCAGCGATATTGATATTTATAGTAACGCAACAGGTGGTAAAACCACCATTACGCTAATGCTAGATACTTCGGGGAGTATGAGTGCTGTACGGATGACTGATGGGTCGGCATGTGAATTATCTCCAGATACGGCTTATACATTGGGTGAAGAGCCATCAGGAACTACACCCCCTTATACTAAATATTACTGTGGAGTGGATGATGGACAGCGAAAATATTATTATCGGAGAATGAGAGAACAAGTTTCTTGTGGGTGGTGGTGTACTAATACGATTACGACATGGTATAGCTGTGGAGTAAATGGATCTGCTAATACTAGCGCGTGTACTACACTTTTGGCATCTGCGCCTAGCACAGACAGTTTTGATAATGATGGTGGGAGTAATACACGATATTACTATAAAAATGGTGTAATCAAATATTATGACCGCCTCACTCGATTAAAAGATGCAATTTTTACCCTAATGGATAGTAACCAAATTGATTCAAATTCGGTAGCGATGGGGATAGGGCAGTTTTCTTCGCAAAGTGAGAGTAACAACGTGTTTACCAGTGCGGATGGAACCAGTGGGAAAATAGTCGTCCCTGCTGCGCTTTTAAGCACAACACAACGTACAGCGATTAAAACAGCGGTTGCAAATTTACAAGGTGGTGGAGGCACACCTACTGCAAATGCTTATGCTGAAGTGGCTGCGTATATGTTGGGGAAAAATACTACAACGAATATTACTGGACCAAGTGAAGATTACATTGTAAATGCGAATAATAATAATCAATATAAGGCATGTACTATGCGTGGATTGTCATGTGTTGGACTGACATCTAATTCTTGGACCACTGGGAGCCCTTCAGGATATACACGTCAAATTTGTAGTAGTATCAGCTGGACAAGTGGGGCGACTACATATTGTTGGACAAAAAGTCGAACTTTAAGTGCAAGTGATAATGTATATAGTGGATTTGATAAATCAGTTACTTCATCTAAAAGCAGTTCAAACTATTCTAGTCCTTTATCTACAACTAATACTCAATGTAATGGTCAAGGAATTTATTTTTTAACCGATGGTAACCCGAATAGCTCACCTGTACCTGTCCCTTTAATGCAAGCAGCTTTAGGGTCTACAGGGTCTTCTTTCAGTGTTCCTACTACAGGAACGCTACCAGACGGTAGTGAGTCAGGTAATGGTATGCCAGCGGTGGGTGAATTTGCCAAAGCATTACGTGATAAAACGAAAAACCCTTTAGGATTAGAAATTAAAACTGCGGTTGTTGGTTTTGGGTCAGTATTCAATGTGGATAGAACTGCTGATGCTGCAAGGCCTGTCGCTCAGAGAGTTATACGCACTTTGGATTATATTAATAGTAAGGGTGTGCGTACCAATGAACAAAGAGATTATTATAATTGCTCACTTATCACAAATGTAGATGCCCAAAATGCTTGTAACTGGGGAGCTAAGCCGCATCCTGATTTACCAAGTAGTGTTGGAGGCTATGGGAATGGTGGTTTCTATTCTGCACAATCAACAGATGATGTTGTACAAAGTGTGGTGAAATTTTTGGATGATGTTAAGCCTGAATTCGAGCCGATTGCCACAGGTTCTCCGACTTTACCTCAAGATGCTTTAAATCCACTACGCATTCAACCTTATGGTTATTATGGATCATTTACACCGAAACCTCAGGAGTCTACTCAGCTTTGGGTCGGAAATATGAATAAATATCATATTTTTAACGGTGAACTATATAATGCAAGCAAAACTATTCGCTTAATTAAGGCAGATGGTTCGCTTGACGCAGCCGCCAAAGGGCTTTGGACCGACGAGGGCATGAAAGGACAATTGCCCTTAGGCATAGGCACTAATGCTGCTAACGAGCAAGTTGCAAACCGTACTATTTATACCAATCGTGAAATTACAGGTACTGCGGCTCCGTATGCAGCAAGTGAAATCGGTTCACTGAAAAAAGTCAATGTGGCGACGCTATTTGGTACAGGTAGCACGGCATTGTTTGTGAACGACCCAGATAAAAATTACTGGTTGAATTTGCTTGGTTACAATGTTGCTGAAACAGGAACGGTGACTTTAGCCGATCTTATAACCAAACCTGAATTACGTCAGGTCGGTTCGGTTATGCACTCCACTCCTATTTTGCTCACCCAGTCAGGTAAAATTTCATACACTTCTGGCACTATTGACACCACTGATCGTGACGATTACTTATTATTCGGTAGTACACAAGGATTATTGCATGTCGTACGGGCAGGCAAAAATGCAACTGATGCAAATCGTGGTAAAGAGGTTTTTGCCTTTGCGCCAAACGAAATGATGCAAAATCAAAAGAATGCTTTTCTATCTGAAACCAGTAGTACCTTGGGGAAAAATAACCTGTTCTACGGTATAGATGCACCGTGGACGGCTTATACCCAATATGTTGCAAAAGCAGATGGAACATTGACCGTGAAGGATTCAGGTCGTGTTGCACAAAATGCCAGTGGTGATGATATTGCCATTAAAGGTTTGCAGTGGGTCTATGGTGGTTTGCGTATGGGAGGCAAAAGTTATTACGCCTTGAATTTATCTGACTTAGATAATCCAGAGCTCAAATTTCACATCGACCCAGCCAACTCAAAAATTTATAAATCAAGTTCCACAACCACAGGTGTAACCGCTCTAAGCTATATGGGACAAAGCTGGTCTAAACCGACCATTGCTTATGTGAATTTTGGTGGAGTGAAAAAACTAGTCATGTTTGTGGGTGGGGGTTATGACGCAGGTTATGAAAATGCGGCTTATGACCAAAATACCACAACAGGCGGCGGTGCGGGCGTATATATGTTTGATGCCAATAATGGCGACTTACTGTGGTGGACGAGTGCCAATGCAACAGCAGCAGGTGGAGCAGAAGCATTTACCAATGCCAGTGCAACGAGCATTAACATGAAATATAGTGTAGTCAGTCAGATCAATGCCATTGACCGTGATAGCGACGGTTTGGTCGACAACTTATACTTTGGTGACTTAGGTGGACAAGGTTTCCGTGTCGACTTAAATAACGCTGCCACGGGTGCCGATGCGAGTGCTAAAAAAGCGAATTTTGCTAAACGTGTTGTACGCTTATTTGATGAACATGCAACAGGTGGGGCAAGCCCTCGCTTCTATGAAATGCCAAGTGTGTCTATTCATGATAGTGATAATGGTTATGTTGCTGCTGTTGCGTTTAGTTCGGGTAATCGAAGTTCACCATTGGTTGGTGCAGCGGGTGCGAATCAGGCGGGTTCAAATGTAAGTGCAACAGATGGTGTATTTGTGGTTTATGATAAAGATGTCGCCAAAACAGATCTTTATGGAACTCCAACATTAACCACCCCGACTGCGCTTACTTCCTTAAACAGTAACATGAGTACAGGTGTTGCAATTGCGGGGAATAGTGGTTGGAAATATACCTATTCAAACACTGCTGGTGCTTATAAAGGCATGAATGAGCTATATGCCTTGGATGGAATGTTGTATGTAAATGTATTCCATCGTGATGGTACGGGCATTGGTGGCGCATGTGGCGCAGGGGTAAAAGGTGATTCCTATGTGTATCAATTTTGCTTACCTACAGGAAAATGCTCTTTTAATACCACAACCTCAGGTGTACCAAATAGTGTGAAACTAGGTGCGGGTATTCTAGGAACGGGTTTGGGTCAAGGGCGTAGCAATGGAAACACGACGGGTTTAATTGTAAACCGCCCAACCACGCTCAATTGTACCACTACCCCAAATTTACCTGAATGTCAGGAGTTTACCACCACAGCGAAACTTAGACAGTTACGTTGGTATGAAACTCGTTAAGGGGTAAATCATGAAAAAATACTTTGCTAGGGTGGTTTTTTTGCAGAGGTCGAATATAGTTGCGAACTCTGCTTGTGAGTTAAAAACTTGCAAGCAGGGATTCGCCCGCCTCAACCGCAATGCTGGATTTACACTTATTGAACTGATGATTGTTATCGTGGTTATGGCAGTTCTTGCTGCCATCGCTTATCCTAATTATACGCAATACATGGAAAGACGAGATTTGGCAATCGCGAGACAAGAAGCCTTGCGTATTGCTGCAGAGCTTGAACGGTTTAAATCAAGGAATTTTGGTTATAAAGGTTTCGATGCTAGTTATTTGTATGTATATACAGAGACGGATGCTGATGGAAATCCTACAACTGCCAGTTATTATAATAAAACGACGGGTCAATTGCTGTTACCACTAGGCTCAACGAGTTCCACTGCGAAATATACGTTGACATTGGTGAATGGAGGAACAGGACATAAGCCCTTAACGATTGTTAAAGGATCTGATGGTCAAGAAACAGCAGATTCGGCGAGTGTGAACGGTTTGAGTTGGGTAATGTCGCTTGAGCGTGCTAAGGATAGTGATGGTGAGCCAAAACAGCCACGTAATTACGATCTGCTTTTAAGCAATACAGGTATACGTTGTATGACAAAAGTCAAAGATGTAGTGACAGGTTATGCAAATTGCGGCAGTTATAGCGAGTCATGGTAATGAAAAAATACTCTTTAGCATTTACTTTAATTGAATTAATGATTGTTGTCGCAATTATTGGCATCTTGGCAGCAATTGCTTATCCATCTTACACACAGTACAAAATCCGTACCAATCGGGCAGATGTGCAAAGTGAAATGATGCAAATAGCCCAACGGTTACAGAGTTATTATGTCATCAATCATAATTATACCAACGCAAGATTGGACAATGGCACAGTGAGTAAAGCCTATCCTGCTTCAGGAAGTGTATATACCATCACCCTTGCGCCACTCGATCAAACTTGGACGCTTACGGCAGTCCCAACCCCGAGTACAGTTCAAGATGGCAATGGAGCAGTGGTGCTAAATAGCCAAGGACAAAAATGTTGGGAGAAAGGAACGACATGCAGTGTTTCTGCTTCTTCAAATTGGGAAAGTCGTTAATTCTCGTTTGATGAAGTCTCTTAAAAGAGCATTCCTAGATGCTCTTTTTTGTAAAAAATCCAAATTCAAAACTGTGGACAAATCTAAATTATTCTTCCTTTCAGCATAAAATTAACGTAAAATACCGCCCTCTATGAAAGGGGTTTGAAATGCTGTCGGTGGTCGACGCAGGGATAATCCGTAAAAACTATAAGGTTGTTCTCATGGTTGTTATTCGTTTAGCGCGCGGTGGTGCAAAAAAACGTCCATTCTACCAAATCATCGTTACTGATAGCCGTAATGCACGTGATGGTCGTTTCATCGAACGTATTGGTTTCTTTAACCCAACTGCACAAGGTAAAGCTGAAAAAGTTCGTTTAGACGCTGATCGCTTTGCTCACTGGGTTGCTCAAGGTGCTCAACCTTCAGAACGTGTTGCTTCTTTAGCTGCTCAAGCTAAGAAAGCTGCAGCTACTGCTTAAGAGTAGTAGATAACCTATGACATCAATACAGAATGTTCCCGAAGATCGAATTCAGATTGGACAGTTACGTTCAGCGTATGGATTGAATGGGTGGCTCTGGGTTTATTCAAATACTGAACCTATGAGTAATATGTTTGACTACCTTCCTTGGTACATCGAGACTAAGGCAGGTTGGCAAACTATAGATGTAAAACGTTGGAAACCTCATGGCAAAGGCTTAGTTGTTGCATTAAAAGGCGTAAATGATCGCACAGGTGCAGAAAACTTAGTCGGTGCAAATATCTGGATTGCCAAATCTCAGCTCCCTAAAGCTGATGTAGACGAATATTACTGGTCAGATCTTAAAGGTCTAACAGTATTAGGTCTTGGTGATGATGAGCAAGAGGTAAATCTTGGCCAAATCTTTGAGTTATTTGAGACAGGTGCCAATGATGTCATGGTGGTCAAAGCGACTGCTGACAGTATTGATGCTGAAGAACGAATGATTCCTTGGCATAAAGATGTAGTACAACGTGTTGATCTTGAAGCTGGTCGTATTTACGTTAATTGGGGCGTAGATTACTAATCCTCAATGGATTGTAACGCAGCAGGAATAGAGGAGTCTGCGATGTTTTTTGCAGTCATCACATTATTTCCTGAAATGTTTGAAGCAATTACGGCATATGGCATTAGCGGAAGAGCAACAAAAAAAGATATTGTGAAAATCACTTGCATAAATCCAAGAGATTTTGCAGAGGGCAACTACAAACGAGTGGATGAGCGTCCTTTCGGTGGTGGTCCTGGTATGGTGATGATGGCTGAGCCTTTGGCAAAAGCAATTACCCATGCTAAACAACTTGCAATACAAGCAGGCTGTGTTCAAGCGCCAGTGGTGTATATGTCACCGCAAGGCAAAACCTTAAATGAGCAAGCAGTGCAACAATTCGTTGATTATGATGGATTGATTGTATTATGTGGTCGTTATGAAGGTGTAGATGAGCGTTTAATCCAGCATTATGTTGATCAAGAGTGGTCAATTGGGGATTACGTATTATCTGGTGGTGAACTACCTGCGATGGTGTTGCTTGATAGTATTATTCGCCGTTTGCCGAATGTTATGTCTGACGAGCAATCAGCGATCCAAGATTCTTTTGTGGATGGTTTGTTAGATTGTCCGCAATATACAAAACCTGACCATTTTGAAGGGTTGGATGTGCCTGAGGTACTTAAATCAGGACATCATGCCAATATCGAAAAATGGCGTTTTTTGCAGCGTTATCAGCGTACTTTAGATCGTCGACCAGAGTTGGTTGAAAAAGTAGAATTGACTAAGCAGCAAATAAAATGGTTAAAAAATTCACAAGGATAAATGCAAATCTAAATATGCTTTAGATATGTGGCTCATAAGTATGATTTATCTTTGTTCCAGACGAGAAGCATTGCTTCGAGTTGCTACTTAAACTTAGTTTAAGTTGAAAAATAGGCTCTTTAGGGCAATTTTGCTTTAAAGGGAAAGTTAAACGAGAGATATGCGCTTTAGCCTCTATCCTCAGCGGTGTAAGAGACCTCTTCTCTCCCGCACATATTGGAGATTCCACAATGAGTGGTAAACATCCTTTAGTTCAAGCTGTTGAAAATGCACAGTTAAAAACTGATATCCCTGCTTTTGCTCCTGGTGACACTGTTATCGTTCAAGTAAAAGTAAAAGAGGGTGACCGTGAGCGTCTTCAAGCATTTGAAGGTGTTGTAATCGCGAAGAAAAATCGTGGTTTGAACTCTGCTTTCACAGTTCGTAAAATTTCTAGCGGTGTTGGTGTTGAGCGTGTTTTCCAAACTCACTCTCCAATCGTTGCTAAAATCGAAGTGAAACGTCGTGGTGACGTTCGTCGTGCTAAACTTTACTACCTACGCGAGTTGTCTGGTAAAGCTGCACGTATTCGTGAAAAGTTACCAGCTCGTAAACAAGGTTAATTTTAACTTTGTTGTAAAGCAAAAAAATGCGCCTTTGGCGCATTTTTTTATGTCTGCTCTATAGTCCTTGTAATTTTAGTCGATTGGCATGTTGACGATAAATATCAATTGGATCAGGTGCAAACAGTGATTTCAAACCTAAAACCTGATTTACCTCATCTGCATGATTCCAAGGGAGATTGTCTCTAATTGTGCGTCCAAACTTAGCGCTACAACGGCTCACCATACCATCATTATCTCCTGTAATATCGACAATTAGGCTCGTACCTGCAAATAGAGGATCAAGTGGGTCAAGAATGTTTGTGACTGCTCGAGTCCCTGAGAATGAATACATATATATTCCTTTCTCTTGATAATTACCTTCGCCACATGTTGTAGTTGGTACGCCCATTGGGAATCGTGTATTGAATTGGGTTGAACCTTCTACCGAAATACTACGTCCAGCGGCTAAAGCATCGTGAGGATAGCTTTTTGGATCAAGTCCTTGTGACCATGTAATCGCTCCTGAGAAAAAATTCACGACGGCAGAGCCAGCTGTACCTAAGATAGTACCATCTACATTCATAATTAAACTAGCGACAGGTGAACCCTTATGAGTGCCACTTACACTGGTTAATGATGCAACTTTATTTGGCATAATGCCAGCCACGTAACGGATCGTTGGACCGCCTTGGCTATGACCAATTAAATTAACTTTAGGTTGTCCAGTGATCGCAATGATTTCTTCAACTTGTTGCGCGAGTTGTTCACCACGAATTTCATTTGAGTTAAAAGGAGAAAGTCGTGTCGCCCAGACATTTGCACCATTACGAGCAAGGTCAGGAAGAATTTGATGCCAATAATCAACGCCTAACGGATCACTTCCTGCGCGTGAAAAACCTGCCACTCCATGTACAAAAACCATTGGGTATTTGGTTTTAGCATAAGTAGAGGAGGCCGTACCTGTAACTTGTGTTGCGTTTGATGCGTAGCTTGTTGATACGCCCATTGCTATCATGGATAGTGCAAGACAGCGGATTAGTTTTTGCATGATATTTCTCTCGATTTTTGTTTTCATCAGGGTCTTGATGTTCTTGCGAACTGACATTGCATCCTTGCTAAATCGCATTATTTCAATGTCTTGTATTACGTGTTTCTAGTTGCTAAAAGGTAAGATGCCTCCTTGGTCATGAACCGTTTCAAATGTTTGTAGACGTTGCTGTTCCTGTGGAGACTGGAACTGTTGTTGTTTGAGCTGTTGAATGGCTTGATCCTTGGCTGAAGTGCTCATATTGCTATCTACAATTGTTTTACGCTCATCAAGATAGACTTGAACTCGCTGTTTCCAATCAGATCGTTGTTGATCGAGTTGCTCTAAACGTTGGGTGGCTGCCTCTCCAACCAGATTGACCCGCATATCCCGAAGTTCCTGCGCTGAACCATTTCTGGCCTTGATTTGTGCAGTTAAGGAGCGCAAATCATCAAGTTTGGATAAATCCTTAAGATTGTCTTGCCAATCCTGAGGAAGTTGTTCAAAGCGTTGTTGTAATTGTTTCGCTTTTGCTCCAGCATCCAGTGCATTATTTTCTAAAATTTGCATACGGTCGAGCGTATATTGCTGATAAATATCCTCAGCGCCAAATAAGCCTTCTATTTCAGGCTTTGAAAAGAAACGTTGTTTTAAATCATGCATGGCATTAAAAACAGTCTGGAAATATTGATAGCTTTCCTGAGCAGGCTGTTGCACCTGTAATTTACTCAGCTCTTTGCGATAATCTACATAGCGTGACCACAAGGCTAAAATCTGCTGTTGCTCCGATGCCTGAAAACCCTTGGCAATATAGCGCTGAAAACTCTGACGGATTTCATCAATATTCCGTTCGCCATATTGGGAAATGAAATATTCAAAGCAGTTTCGGGTCAGCTCATTCACCACTAATTTTTGTGATGCATTAAACTGTAGTTTGCAGTTGATTTCAGTATCGAGCTGGCTTGTGCTGTTGAATGTTGCATCAAGTGCTTGTGCCTGCCCTAAATTTTCAGAATGTTCTGCTGAATTGGAGGTGCCGCTGGATTGAGCAGTTGATTTGAACCGTGACTGCTGATCTCGAGGATATAACCAATACAATACACTCAGCGTGACTGCTGAAATGATCAATAAGCTACATAATAATGCTATTTTTTTTCCATTTTTATTCATTAAGCATAATCCATTTGCTTTTAATTTCGGAAACTAATATAAATTTATCATAAGTGTTGTTTTTTTAAGCGTTTAATTTTTAAAAATCCGATGAATAGTTTTGATAAAATACCGTTTTATACTTTGACTTTTCATTTATGAAAAAAAGTTCTTATCGCCATCTGAGTGGTGTTTTTTTGCTTAATAAGCCCTTGGGTTTAAGTTCTAATTCGGCATTGCAAAAAGTACGTCGACTTTTTAATGCACAGAAAGCAGGACATACAGGTGCTTTAGATCCGCTTGCAACAGGTTTATTACCGATTTGCTTAGGGGAGGCAACCAAGTTTTCGCATTATTTATTGGATTCTACCAAGCGTTATCAAACAACAGTAAAACTTGGACAAACAACTGCTACCGGTGATGTTGAAGGGGAAATTCTTCAACAAAGAGATGTGCTCGCATTAACTGAAGCTAATATTGAACAGGTTCTAGAACAGTTTCGTGGTGATATCAAGCAAGTGCCACCGATGTATTCGGCACTGAAACGAGAAGGTCGCCCTTTGTATGAGTTAGCGCGCCAAGGAATTGAAATTGAGCGTGAAGCGCGTCCAGTCACTATTTATGAACTCAAGCTTTTAAGTTTTACAGAAGACAGTTTGACCTTAGACGTGACGTGTTCTAAAGGAACTTATATCCGTGTGTTGGGGGAGGATATTGGTGAGGCTTTGGGCTGTGGCGGACATTTGACAAAATTACACCGTGTTCAAACAGGGCATTTTGAGATTAATCCAAACTATACCATTGAATATTTGGAAAGTTTGTCACTTGAACAACGGGATGCTTTATTGCTACCTGTCTATGCACCCGTTGAACATTTCCCTCGTGTACAGCTCCCTGAGGGACGCGAAAAATATTTTGGTAATGGGCAAGAAAGTAATATTGATCACGAAGCGGCAACGGAAGTATTAGTGTTTAATGGTGATCGTTGTTTGGGCTTAGCTGAAATTACAGATAAAAAACGATTAGTGCCAAAACGTTTATTGAATTTATAAGTATATAACTCATGGAGTGGGAACTCATTCTGAGTTTAATCTTTTTTGCTTTTTGTGCTGGAACAATTGATGCAGCAGTAGGTGGCGGTGGACTCATACAAATCCCTGCCCTAATGGGGGCACTACCAAATACCTCACCTGCAACAATATTTGGTACCAATAAGCTTGCTTCAATTTGTGGTACTGTATCGGCGGCATTTTCTTTTGCTAGGCGGGTCAAATTAAACTGGAAACTTTTACTTGTGATTGCCATTTTTGCATTCATAAGTTCTTTCGCTGGAGCTGCTTGTGTCTCCATGATCCCCACTCATATTCTAAGACCTTTTGTATTGGTCATGCTGGTCGTGATTGCGATTTATACATTTATGAAAAAGCAGTTTGGGCAAGTTCATGTGGATCAACGTATTACTCCTAAACTGTTGATCTTTGCTGCGGTCGGTAGTTTAGCAATTGGTTTTTATGATGGAATCTTTGGACCTGGAACAGGCAGCTTCTTTATTTTCTTTTTCATTCGTTTTTTGCAAGTTGATTTCTTGCATGCTTCTGCACTATCCAAAATTGGCAATTTCATGACGAATCTGGCGGCATTAAGCTTCTTTATACCAACAGGTCATGTGTTATTTGCATTGGGTTTAATGATGGCACTAGCAAATATTGCTGGTTCATTGTTGGGTGTACGCCTTGCTTTAAAATATGGAAGCGGATTTATTCGAATATTGTTTTTAATTTTGGTGAGTATTTTGATTTGTCGATTGGGTTATCAAATGATAGTTACTGTTTGAACCAATAGATAAAGTTTCACAACAAAAACATACCTAAATAATGCTGTCTAAAAAATCAACACTTTCTAAGATGGATGTTTAGCCAAAAACCGCAGTAACAAGATGCTCACGATCTCGTACTGTGGTTGTTCGCCAATCTTAGAGGTAAAAATGAATATATTTGAAGCACTTCGAGAAAGCCATGAACAGCAACGTAATTTAGCGAATCAATTAATTACTACCAGTGGATCGAGTGATGAGCGAAAAGAACTTTTTGATTTGCTCAAAAATGAATTATATGCTCACTCAGTTGCTGAAGATCGTTATTTGTATATTCCATTGATGTTTGATGATGTGGGTTTAGATATTACTCGGCATGCATTGGCTGAACATCATGAAATGGATGAATTGGTAGAAAAATTAGAAGAAACCGATATGAGTAATCCAAGTTGGTTAGCGACAGCAAAACAATTAAGTGAAAAGGTGCATCATCATTTAAAAGAAGAGGAACATAAGTTTTTCCAACAAGCAGGAAAAATTTTGGCAGATAGTGAGAAGGAAAAATTAGGTAAGAAATATCTAGCTGAATATAAAAAATATAAACGTTCAGATGCCTAATTTTTCTCTATTTAAAGTATAAGAAGTGATCTTACTGTGGTTGTGATTTTTCACCACGTAAGGTCACTCCAATTGATGCGATCATGATACAAAGAAGAGCGATCCATTGAATCAAACTAATTTGCTCATGTAGTATGAAGAGTCCTGCTAATGCTGCTAAAGCAGGTGCAAGACTCGTCAGTGTTCCATAACTGAGTTTGCTTAACCGTTTCAATGCCATCAAATCAAGCGCATAGGGAATGGCGGTGGCTAATACTGCAATCACTAGGGCTTTGCCCCAATATTGCGTATCGATTAAGGCAGGCGTGTTGTTCCAAAGTCCGAATGGTAATAAGGTCAGTGCAGACAAACCAATCGCAATAGTAAGCGCATGCATCCCAATATTTTGTTGTACCACGCGATGCCCAAAATAAATATACAAGGCCCAAAAGAGTCCAGCACTTAAAGCGCAAGCAGCTCCAAAATAGGAGAAATTTTCCGAGTTCGCATCGTGCCAAGGAACCATTAATGCGATTCCTAAGATAGCAAAAACCACCCAAATATAATCACTGCGCTGTTTGATTGATAGTAATGCTAATCCTAAAGGACCAATGAATTCTAGACCTACAGCAATCCCTTGAGGCAGTTTGCCTAAAGATGTATAAAACAGAATATTCATACAACCTAAGGATGCACTATAAAGTAATAAATCACGCCATTTTAAATACTTTAGCTTAGATAATACTTTCCATGAGCGGAACATGATCGCAACCAAAATCGTTGCAAAACAGAGTCGTAGAATCGTGACAGTCAGTGGATCAAGTGTTGCAATAAGTTGTTTGGCAAATGAAGCGCTGATTTGATAAGACACCATGGAAAGAACCATGTACAGCACCGCGACCAACTGGATATTTTTCATGGAAGATCTACAAAAGCAAAGTAAAAAATACCTACAAGATAGGTGGTTTGATTATAAGATGAAGACAGTACATCGTGATGGAACGCTTTCATTTTATTTATTCACTTTTTGCTGTCGAGCATGTTGAGTGGTAAATGTACAACCGATCGATGCGATGATAATCGTGCCAAGCGCAAGCCATTGATTCCACAATAAAGTCTCACCCAGAAAAATAAATCCTGATAATGCAGCTACGGCAGGTTCAAGACTCATGAGTGTTCCAAAACTTAAAGGAGTTAGGCTTCTTAATGCGATCATTTCTAAAGTAAAGGGCAATGCACTTGCTAAGATTGCCAGTCCAATAAAATAGTAGATATTTGGCAATTCAATGACACGATCAAGCGCCCCTGAAAAGATGGCGAAAGGTAATAAACATAGCATGCCGATACTCATTCCCAAACAGACAGTATGATTGCCTGAAATACCAGAAGGTTTCTGTCCCGCAATAATATAAAGTGCCCAACAGGCACCCGCACTGACAGCAAAAAAGACACCGGCTAAATCCAATCCTTGCTGGGCTTGTTGTAGTGGGAAAAGTAGAATCAAGCCTAAAATGGCACATCCCACCCAAATGAAATCGTATTTTTGGCGAGCATGATAAAGTGCTACGCTCAAAGGTCCAATAAATTCAAAAGCAACAGCCAAGCCTAGAGGTAAGCGCTCCAGTGATAAATAAAAGAGGGCGTTCATTCCTGCTAGTGCCATACCGTAGCTGAGAATGGCTTTCCAACGAACAGCTTTAAAATTGATGGTCCAAATTTTAAAAATAATTGCCAAAATGATCGCACCAAAACATAGGCGCATTGCGGATACGGTCAATACTGGAAAACTTTGAAATAAAATTTTGGCTAAAGAACCGCTACCTTGTACACATAACATGGCGATCATTAAGAGGAGGAGAGCGTGCACAGGTGTTTTTAGCATTGGGACACTTATTATTAGAACAATTGGTTTAATATTCACATAATAATTCAATCACCAATAAAAAAGCCACAGCAAGTGCCGTGGCTTTTGAGTGAATTGTCTAAATTAGAACAATACACGTACTCGGATTGTACCTTCTACATTATGTAGAGTATCCAAAGCTTCTTGAGATGCAGAAGCATCAACATCCATTACCAAGTAACCGATATCACCTTTAGTCATTAAAGATTGACCAGAGATGTTGATTCCTTGTTCAGCGAATAATGTATTGATCTTAGACAATACACCAGGAACGTTTTTGTGGATGTGAAGTAAACGATGTTGACCATCAGAAAGTGGTAATGCGATTTCTGGGAAGTTCACCGCAGAAAGTGTCATACCTTTATCTGAATACGCAACGAATTTTTCAGCAACTTCTAAACCGATGTTTGCTTGCGCTTCCATCGTAGAACCACCCACGTGCGGTGTTAAAATCACGTTGTCCAAGCCGCGAAGTGGAGATTGGAATTCTTCACCATTTGCTTTTGGCTCTTTCGGGAATACGTCTACTGCAGCACCAGCGATGTGACCAGATTTAATCGCATCAGCTAAATCTTCGATGATTACACATGTACCACGTGCAGCATTAATGAAGATTGAACCAGGCTTCATTTTCGCAAATTGTTCTTTCTTGAAGAAGTTACGCGTAGAAGGAACATCAGGAACGTGTAAAGAAACCACATCAGCAGTTTCTAAAAGCTCATCCAAAGAACCGACTTGGCGTGCATTACCTAACGGTAATTTAGTTACCGCATCATAATAGCAAACTTTCATACCTAAGCTTTCAGCTAAAACTGAAAGTTGAGAGCCGATAGAACCGTAACCTACGATACCTAATGTTTTACCACGAGTTTCGTATGAACCAACAGCCGACTTGTTCCAACCACCTGCGTGCGTATCTTTTGATTTTTCAGGTACACGACGAAGTAATAAAATTGCTTCAGCAAGAACCAATTCTGCTACAGAACGCGTATTCGAATACGGTGCGTTGAAAACAGGAATACCACGAGACATTGCTGCTTTTAAATCAACTTGGTTAGTACCAATACAGAAACAACCTACCGCAATCAATTTATTCGCTGCTTCAAAGATTTCTTCAGTCAATTGAGTACGCGAACGAATACCAATAAAGTGCGCATCTTTGATCGCTTCTTTCAAAGCTTCGCCTTCAAGCGCAGTTTTGTGGTAATCGATGTTGGTATAACCCGCAGCGTTTAATGTATCGATGGCATTTTGATGCACACCTTCAAGCAAAAGGAAACGGATTTTGTCTTTAGGTAGTGATAGATGTTGGCTCATTACGGCTCCGCTACAAAGGCCAAAATTTAGTTGCGGTATCATAGCATAGAGCTTTGTGTTATAGATATTTCGTTTAAAATTAGCTCAGCATAATTGTTGAGATTTTTTCAGTTTCGAATGAATTTTAGTTCATATACACATTTTGTTATGACGAGATGTTTATCCTGTGCTTTATCCCTCGCTTGCTTACATGTAAAATAAAGGAATAC
Organism: Acinetobacter sp. AOR34_HL; assembly: GCF_027854795.1. Classification (NCBI taxonomy): domain Bacteria; kingdom Pseudomonadati; phylum Pseudomonadota; class Gammaproteobacteria; order Moraxellales; family Moraxellaceae; genus Acinetobacter; species Acinetobacter sp. AOR34_HL. Next base: position 81,066 of record NZ_JAKTID010000052.1, read on the forward strand.
GAAGCTCGAACTCGTTGTGTAGACAGTTTGATAGTTCGCTAGCGTTTCTATATTTTGGATGTTTTGAATCCTTTGTTTTCAAGCCCTTGAAATACACTCAGGATCATCCAGAAGTCCTATATCTCTTTCTTACTAGGCCTGAAAACGATGAATGCTCCAGTCGCTTTAACACCCGAGTTATTGACCCTCTTAACGGCAATCGTGGGTGAAAACCGTATTAAAACTGATGCCGATAGCTTGGAAAATTGGGGACGAGATCATACTAAACACTTTGATCCGAACCCATCAGTCATCGTTTTTCCATCAAGCACTGAACAAGTTCAAGAGATTGTAAAACTGGCGAACCGTTTTAAAGTGGCAATCACGCCATCAGGTGGTCGCACAGGTTTATCGGCTGGTGCGGTAGCGAACAATGGCGAGATCGTGATTAGCTTTGACAAGATGAATCAAATCTTGGAATTCTTGCCAGCGGATCGTATGGTTCGTGTTCAAGCAGGCGTGGTGACTGAGCAATTGCAAAATTATGCAGAACAACAAGGCATGTATTACCCAGTTGATTTCGCTTCAGCAGGTTCTAGTCAAATTGGTGGAAACATTGGTACCAATGCGGGCGGTATTAAAGTCATCAAATACGGCATGACACGTAACTGGGTGCTTGGTTTAACGGTTGTTACGGGTAAAGGTGACATTTTACGTTTAAACAAAGGCATGATTAAAAATGCGACGGGTTATGCGTTGCAGCATTTGTTTATCGGTGGAGAAGGCACATTAGGTTTGGTGACAGAGGCTGAGATTAAACTTGAGCGTCAACCACAAAACCTACAAGTCATGGTATTGGGTACGCCTGACTTTGAAGCGGTGATGCCTGTATTACATGCTTTCCAAAAAGAAATCGACTTAACCGCATTCGAGTTCTTTGGTGAAGTGGCAATGCAAAAAGTGTTGGATCGTGGTCATGTACAACGTCCATTTGAAACAACTTGCCCATTCTATGTATTACTTGAATTTGAAGCGCCGTATGAGCCGATTATGGACAAAGCAATGCAGATTTTTGAGCATTGTATGGAACAAGGTTGGGTGATTGATGGCGTAATGAGTCAAAGCTTAGAACAAGCACAGAGCTTATGGCGTTTACGTGAAGATATTTCGGAATCGATTGCACCGTATATTCCTTATAAGAATGATATTTCAGTGTTAATTTCGCATGTCCCTGCGTTTATCTCAGAAATTGATGCGATCGTTTCACAAAACTATCCAGACTTTGAAATCTGCTGGTTCGGTCATATTGGTGACGGTAACTTGCATTTAAATATTTTAAAACCTGAAAACCTAACTAAAGACGAATTCTTTGCGAAGTGTCAGGTGGTGAATAAATATGTGTTTGAGACTGTGAAAAAATATGATGGTTCGATCTCTGCCGAACATGGTGTGGGAATGACCAAGAAACCGTATTTGGAATATTCACGTTCGCCTGAAGAAATTGAATATATGAAAGCATTGAAATTGGCATTTGATCCGAATGGGATTATGAACCCAGGGAAGTTATTTGATCTTTAAGAAGCTATATAATTAATTGATGTTTAAATCAGAAAAACCGCAATATATTTAATTGTATATTGCGGTTTTTCTTATATAAAAATTTATAAAAAAACATTTGCAGGGTAAAATATTAATTGAATTAAATTTTTTAATTCTTTAGGGTGTGTTGACACTTTTAGCTTAAAAAAATAGCGAAGTAGTAAAATCAAATCGCCAAACCCAATTTTACTATTCGCTATGCCTCGTACCATGCTGACAGATCAACACTGGCAAAAGTTGAAAACTATTTTGCGTAATTTATCTATTCATCACAACTCAAATTTACGTAATTTTATTGAAGCTATTCTCTATAGAATTAGAACAGGCTGTCCGTGGCGAGATATTCCTTCCTATTTCGGTCAATCAAACTCTATTTTCAAACGTTTTAATCGTTGGTCAAGCAGCGGTAAGTTGCTTAGATTATTCAAATTATTAGCATCATGCCCCGATATGGAGTGGATTTTTATTGATGGCTCTCACGTACGTGCTCATCAACATTCTGCCGGTATAGCGAATCAATCCATTTCTAAAAGTGTAGGAGGAAACTCCTCAAAAATACATTTGATTGTTGATTCACATGGCAATCCTATTGATTTCATGATTACCGATGGCACTACACATGACATCAAAGTTGCACCTGATTTAATAGCAACATTAGATTTAAAAGAGACAGAAGTGGTATGCGCAGATAAAGGCTATGATTCAGAACCACTGCGTGAGCAGATCAGAAAAACAGGAACAAAAGCGAATATACCAAAGAAAATAAATAGCCAATCGAACAATGATCATATGGACTGGTATTTATATAAAATCAGGCATTTAGTTGAAAATATGTTTTGTAGATTAAAACAATTTAGAGGGATAGCTACTCGATATGACAAGCTCAAAAGAAATTATCAAAGTGCTGTTGCCTTAGCCTGTATATTTTTATGGCTACCTTTATAGGTTTAATTATGAACAGTAAATGTCAACAGACCCTA
>NZ_JAKTID010000053.1:0-6461 GCF_027854795.1 Acinetobacter sp. AOR34_HL
TTTTTTATTTCTAAGCTGCCTGTATGGCAGTGAACTTGAGACGAGTTGAAAGCCTTTATCTAATGTTTTTCTAAGCTGCCTGTATGGCAGTGAACGTAATGGTATGCGAATAACCAAGCAAGAATCTTTTCTAAGCTGCCTGTATGGCAGTGAACTAACTGGTGGTTCTGCTTCATGGGTTGGTGAATTTCTAAGCTGCCTGTATGGCAGTGAACCTAATAATTCAATTGCTGTGATCTCGTTGATATTTCTAAGCTGCCTGTATGGCAGTGAACGTTAAATAAGGAAAAAGAATACGATTTGTTTATTTCTAAGCTGCCTGTATGGCAGTGAACAAAAAATTATCAGCAGCTTCTTTTGGGCATGCTTTCTAAGCTGCCTGTATGGCAGTGAACTTATTCTCGTTGCAATATCAATATTCTTGTACTTTCTAAGCTGCCTGTATGGCAGTGAACGAACAAGCATCAATCTTATACTGGATTCCTTTTTTCTAAGCTGCCTGTATGGCAGTGAACTGAAGTGTGAAAATCATAGTGAATCCTGAATTTTTCTAAGCTGCCTGTATGGCAGTGAACTAGATTTATATTGATCAAAGATTTTTGAATCATTTCTAAGCTGCCTGTATGGCAGTGAACCTGTCTAGCACCGCGTTGATCTGGTACGTTGCTTTCTAAGCTGCCTGTATGGCAGTGAACGCGACAATATAAGGATTAGCAATAGCTCCATATTTCTAAGCTGCCTGTATGGCAGTGAACGAAATCGGAGAGCACAAGCTAGCTGCTATTACTTTCTAAGCTGCCTGTATGGCAGTGAACCCCACATATCCATCACAGGATTGAGATATTCATTTCTAAGCTGCCTGTATGGCAGTGAACAGGCAAAAGTTTTGATGCTTGATCTTGTAAAATTTCTAAGCTGCCTGTATGGCAGTGAACCTTTAGTTATTGACTGGAGAACATGCCCTGATTTTCTAAGCTGCCTGTATGGCAGTGAACAGAATTTTTAGAAAGTTTGAAGGTGGCGTGATTTTCTAAGCTGCCTGTATGGCAGTGAACGCAAGTGGAATGACTCAAGAAGAAACAGCTAATTTCTAAGCTGCCTGTATGGCAGTGAACCTGAACAAGCGAAGTGGGATGATTTCTTGAATTTTCTAAGCTGCCTGTATGGCAGTGAACAGTAAATGAAGTATGAACATAAAAACCAATTTTTTCTAAGCTGCCTGTATGGCAGTGAACATAGTTGAGATAACACCATGATGAATTTATTTTTTCTAAGCTGCCTGTATGGCAGTGAACTTTCAGTGGTTTTGAATATAAATTTATTTCTTTTTCTAAGCTGCCTGTATGGCAGTGAACTTTTCTGCGTTTCAAATGGATTTTCGATTCAATTTCTAAGCTGCCTGTATGGCAGTGAACTTTCAAAGTCAAAGGATAGCCCGTAAGCATTGTTTCTAAGCTGCCTGTATGGCAGTGAACTAATATCTTCATTAAATGTTTGTAATTCAGATTTTCTAAGCTGCCTGTATGGCAGTGAACAACTCGACCATGCACCATCCGAGAAGTAGATATTTCTAAGCTGCCTGTATGGCAGTGAACTTTATGATTTTTTTTAAAAAGAAGATATTTCATTTCTAAGCTGCCTGTATGGCAGTGAACCTGCTGATGTTGTTATGGAGCAGGTTTCAAACTTTCTAAGCTGCCTGTATGGCAGTGAACCGATTGCACCATTATAAAACCCATCCGTTTCATTTCTAAGCTGCCTGTATGGCAGTGAACATTTTCATTTCTTCCCACCTTTTGACTTGATATTTCTAAGCTGCCTGTATGGCAGTGAACCGAGACGTTCCACATGATTCAATTATATTCATTTTCTAAGCTGCCTGTATGGCAGTGAACGCTCAATTCCTTCATGACTTCAAAGAGTCATTTTTCTAAGCTGCCTGTATGGCAGTGAACACTGTGAATCCAACACCTGTGCTAGATGAAAATTTTCTAAGCTGCCTGTATGGCAGTGAACTTAAGAGATAAGATGTTGAGCATGTGTTCGGATTTCTAAGCTGCCTGTATGGCAGTGAACTTATGGCTGCTACTATCATCCAGAGCTTTTTATTTCTAAGCTGCCTGTATGGCAGTGAACAAATATTTTTTACTATTGGCACATATTTATTATTTCTAAGCTGCCTGTATGGCAGTGAACGAAGATTTCTTTTTCATAAAAAGAAATATCTATTTCTAAGCTGCCTGTATGGCAGTGAACCAGGGAGTGAGAATGACTTAGCACCTGTTTCGTTTCTAAGCTGCCTGTATGGCAGTGAACTGAATTAACTCAAGTTATGGAAGAACTGCTTGATTTCTAAGCTGCCTGTATGGCAGTGAACCCAAGTTTTGTCTCCATGCTTAAATTCGTACATTTCTAAGCTGCCTGTATGGCAGTGAACCAATCGGCGTTGCATGGCTTGGCTTTACTGCTTTTCTAAGCTGCCTGTATGGCAGTGAACAAAAAGGGGGTTCGCCCCCTTTCTAATTAAATTTTCTAAGCTGCCTGTATGGCAGTGAACCAGTAGTTCAAAAAGGTTCACGCAAAACAGACTTTCTAAGCTGCCTGTATGGCAGTGAACTACTTATAATTATTTTTAATCTGCCGATGAAATTTCTAAGCTGCCTGTATGGCAGTGAACGTGATGCACAGCATTTAACCTTGCTGGAGCATTTTCTAAGCTGCCTGTATGGCAGTGAACATCAATTTCATCCAGCAGCACGGTGTTGATAATTTCTAAGCTGCCTGTATGGCAGTGAACAGGTGAATCATGCAAAATTCGATAGAGATAATTTTCTAAGCTGCCTGTATGGCAGTGAACTAAACTTCTGCAATAGATCCCAATATGCCTGATTTCTAAGCTGCCTGTATGGCAGTGAACGCCATACTGCATATGGTGTTGATGTTCCTATATTTCTAAGCTGCCTGTATGGCAGTGAACTGTCGTGATAGCATGAGCGATTTACAAGACACGTTTCTAAGCTGCCTGTATGGCAGTGAACCTTCATGAGCGTCTAGCCATGCATCCGCTTTTTTTCTAAGCTGCCTGTATGGCAGTGAACTGCCATGATAGTTAAAATCAGCAAGTGTTATATTTCTAAGCTGCCTGTATGGCAGTGAACAACAGGTGAAATCAGAATGATTGATTTAGATCATTTCTAAGCTGCCTGTATGGCAGTGAACGTTTATTTGCAGCCTTTTTCACTTCTTCATAATTTCTAAGCTGCCTGTATGGCAGTGAACCAATCTGTTCCGATCTACCCAAGTCAGAACAATTTCTAAGCTGCCTGTATGGCAGTGAACTCCCAAATTGGGATCAAGCCGAAATGATTAAATTTCTAAGCTGCCTGTATGGCAGTGAACTTCTCTTGTTGTTGTGATCAAAGTCTTCAAATTTTCTAAGCTGCCTGTATGGCAGTGAACCTCTGGAGAACGATTACAGCTCAGGAAATTACTTTCTAAGCTGCCTGTATGGCAGTGAACTATCAAAAACGACACACTTATTTAACTGCTCTTTTCTAAGCTGCCTGTATGGCAGTGAACGATATTTATGGAATCACTCAATTTCCTTCACTTTTCTAAGCTGCCTGTATGGCAGTGAACAGTAGCGACAAAAGGTTTACGTCAATTAGTCTTTTCTAAGCTGCCTGTATGGCAGTGAACGAATTAGAGCATCCCGAATGGGTGCGAACTGATTTCTAAGCTGCCTGTATGGCAGTGAACCTTTTGACGTGCTTGAGCTAAGGTGACAAGAGTTTCTAAGCTGCCTGTATGGCAGTGAACTGATTCGAAGTCATCAAAAGCAATATCTACACTTTCTAAGCTGCCTGTATGGCAGTGAACATTACTGCGGCTCAGGCTGCACAAATCGGGATTTTCTAAGCTGCCTGTATGGCAGTGAACATTCACATACTTTAGTTGCCCAAGAGCAGAAATTTCTAAGCTGCCTGTATGGCAGTGAACAGCTATCTGACGTAATTACTCTCGGAATTGATTTTCTAAGCTGCCTGTATGGCAGTGAACTTTCTATGTAAATAAATAGGCGAGTTTTTTATTTTCTAAGCTGCCTGTATGGCAGTGAACGAACAAATCTGCGCAATTTATCCAAAATCAAATTTCTAAGCTGCCTGTATGGCAGTGAACCCATACCTGCCGCAATGCCACAGGCCATAATGTTTCTAAGCTGCCTGTATGGCAGTGAACTCTTGGCTTGTTTAGGATCCTCACCAGCAACATTTCTAAGCTGCCTGTATGGCAGTGAACGTCAACTTATTTAAAACTTATTGGTGCTGTGTTTTCTAAGCTGCCTGTATGGCAGTGAACTGTTCACTGTTGGCAATGCTTTGACTTTCGGTTTTCTAAGCTGCCTGTATGGCAGTGAACCAGCGTATTACATTACCAAAGTGTGCTTTCTTTTTCTAAGCTGCCTGTATGGCAGTGAACTAGATATTGATTATTGACAAAATAACTTGTGATTTCTAAGCTGCCTGTATGGCAGTGAACGTTTTTTAAATGCTTTTGTACTTGATTTAGTATTTCTAAGCTGCCTGTATGGCAGTGAACCAATGCTTTTTCTTCGTCTTTTTTAATTCGAATTTCTAAGCTGCCTGTATGGCAGTGAACTATAGCGGCGGAAGCTCTAAATCTTGGATAGCTTTCTAAGCTGCCTGTATGGCAGTGAACGACATGATTCACGGTTGAACATTTCGATCATTTTTCTAAGCTGCCTGTATGGCAGTGAACGAACTCCAGATGCCTTTGCAAAAAATTTCAATGTTTCTAAGCTGCCTGTATGGCAGTGAACATGGAATAATAAGGATTGCGAATAATTTAAGATTTCTAAGCTGCCTGTATGGCAGTGAACTGAGGAACTAAATAGACAAAGATTAGACTTAGTTTCTAAGCTGCCTGTATGGCAGTGAACATTTCGTAAATATACCAAGAGCGTCAATTTTTTTTCTAAGCTGCCTGTATGGCAGTGAACTTGTTTAGAATTTTAAACTTTTAATTTGACAATTTCTAAGCTGCCTGTATGGCAGTGAACATTCAAAAGCAAAGAAAATATTAGAAAAACAATTTCTAAGCTGCCTGTATGGCAGTGAACTATTTAAATCCTTACTGGAGAGATCAGTAGCATTTCTAAGCTGCCTGTATGGCAGTGAACCAGCAATTGAACCATCCAACTGAGTTGCTTCATTTCTAAGCTGCCTGTATGGCAGTGAACAATTTATCAAATGAAAAAATATAGAGCAATAATTTCTAAGCTGCCTGTATGGCAGTGAACAGGCGAGGGGAGTTGTTGAGGGTGCGCCTGAATTTCTAAGCTGCCTGTATGGCAGTGAACTACAAGTTACTGGTCATAAAGTTGATCAATATTTTCTAAGCTGCCTGTATGGCAGTGAACGCTTTCTACAAGTGTTGTTGGAGAAATTAGATTTTCTAAGCTGCCTGTATGGCAGTGAACTGCCTCCAACACGTTCTTGGTGGTCATTCAAATTTCTAAGCTGCCTGTATGGCAGTGAACATCAAATTCATTCAGGATAACGGTGTTGATAATTTCTAAGCTGCCTGTATGGCAGTGAACACCTTCGCATCTATGAAGACATTGCGCCTATATTTCTAAGCTGCCTGTATGGCAGTGAACCTCGCAACCGTTTGGGGAATTAAAGTCATACGTTTCTAAGCTGCCTGTATGGCAGTGAACGTGATTTTTATATCTGTTCCTGCTTCCGGTGCTTTCTAAGCTGCCTGTATGGCAGTGAACAATCTGTAAGCTCTCCAAATAGCCATTTCAGATTTCTAAGCTGCCTGTATGGCAGTGAACAGTTCTCCAGTAGGGACGTGTGATATGTAAATTTTCTAAGCTGCCTGTATGGCAGTGAACAATGGGTAATTGAGTTTGTCCGAGCAATCTTCTTTCTAAGCTGCCTGTATGGCAGTGAACTTCGTGCAGCAACGGTATTTGAACAATTGAATTTTCTAAGCTGCCTGTATGGCAGTGAACATATTCATAATCATTTACAGCAGAGCCGTATTTTTCTAAGCTGCCTGTATGGCAGTGAACTTTTTCTAATGGTCGTTGGTATGAAGCTAAATTTTCTAAGCTGCCTGTATGGCAGTGAACGAGTATGATTGACATAGTCTGCGAGTTGTTCGTTTCTAAGCTGCCTGTATGGCAGTGAACACCAAGCAGAGAAGTCTAATTCCCAGTGGATATTTCTAAGCTGCCTGTATGGCAGTGAACTTAATTCCTTTTTCTAGCTCTAATGTTTACATTTTCTAAGCTGCCTGTATGGCAGTGAACCATCAACAATAAAAAATATTGTTATTGCTTTATTTCTAAGCTGCCTGTATGGCAGTGAACCAGTGCCTTCGACACCGATTTTGATTTGAATTTTTCTAAGCTGCCTGTATGGCAGTGAACA
>NZ_JAKTID010000054.1:0-4260 GCF_027854795.1 Acinetobacter sp. AOR34_HL
TGTATACGTTTCCATCTCTTTTGAGTAGTCCAAATACAATGGTTTTTCCTGATGCACCACGTCCACGTTTTCCTCGAATACGACGAGCACCAAAGTAGGATTCATCAAGTTCAACGATACCGTTGAAAGGAGATATTTCCTCACATTGTGCCGCAATCTTTTTACGCAACCTGATGTAAATTGTATTGATGGAACGTACAGAAATATTGGTGAGTTTAGCTGTATCTGAAGCAGTTAAATCCATGGCAAAAAAGCGAATGATCTGTCTGAATTTTGCCTCTGTGATTCTTGAACGGGAATAGTATCTATTTTTTGCTTTCATATAAGGAAGTTACCATACTTTTTGATATGCTTAACTTCCTAAGCCCCTAAAAAAATTAATCAAAGTCTCTTTAAAGTTCCATTTTTTCTAAGACCTTTATTTAAAAACTATCAACAATAGGGGCTGGTCATGACAAGATTAGCTGTTGAAGCTGAAATTATAAAGCTGGCGCATATTTTGGGTGTTTCACAAACACAGCTCAATTTTTTTAAACCCTTGGCTCCAGAGAGCCTACGTCAGTTTCGTTTTGGAATAATAGAACAATTACAAGATCAACAAAAAAACAGATTTCGCTCTCTTGCTGTATGGGTAAATTGGTTACCAAGTTGGTTAAACGTATTTATCGTAAAACGCTTTTTATCGCCATTGATTGTTGCTCAAATTGCATCGCATCTTTCTACAGAAAATTTATATCAAATCGCTAAACATTTAACACCCAAAATGCTTGCCGATATTGCAGTTTATCTTGACCCTCGTTTAGCCAGAGAATTATTGATGTTGTTAACGACGCATCAAATAAAAGATATCGCTCGTATTTTACTTGAGCAACGTGATTTTGTGACGATGGGACGTTTTGTTGGCATGTTGGCGGACGATGTTTTTCGAGATATCGCCGAAATGATTGAAAAGGAGAGCGATTTACTCGAAATCGTCTTTTATATTGAATCAAGAGAACGTATTGATCATTTAGTGCATGTCTTGCCGAAAGAGCGGATACAAAAAACGTTATTAATTATTTGTGATTCTTCTCAACGCCTCATATGGCCAAAACTCTTGGCACTTATGACGCATATTGGTTATAGCTTGAAACAAGAGCTGGGAGATTTGGCTGTTCAGCAAGGAGAAGGTGTAATTAATGCGATCATTCAAGCTACGCAGGAAGATGAGCTATGGGAAGATATGCTGCCTGTGGTCGCTTGTTTGTCGAATCACGCACAGAATTTTGTAGCCAATTTACCAGCCTTGAGACAGGTTGAAATTATTCAAAGTATCGTAGCCGCAGCAGATCAGTGTAATTTATGGACTGATATGCTTGTAGTTGTTACGTTTATGCAAGATCAAGCGAGAGAAGCTGTGGCTGAGGCAATATCTCAGATTGATGAGGAGGTCTTGCATCATATCGCTTATGCATCTTTATTAAGATTACAATGGGATGTCACTTTTGACATTATTCGCCGTATGCCAATTGCAAAGCAAAAGCTATGTCAGAGCATTTTGAATGGCTACATGCAGCAGCTCGATGAAGAAACCTATCAATATCTAGATCATTTATTAGATCAATATGGTATTGGATTGAATTCGATCACTGAGCAGTGATAATCAGGCAGAGGGGAGCGTATCTCGGATAGGAACCAAGGTTTCTAATGCATGCTCATACCCACGTTCAACCAATTCATCAAGCCGATGCCAGTCAAACATTCCAATCCCATCTATGGGCATGCGTATATGTAAATTAGCGCGCTCTATTGCTGCTGCTTGAATCATTGTGTCACTAGCAAGTGTCGCTGTACGCATTAAGATTTCTGCAAGACGTGGAGCTCTTAATAATTTATCTTTAATAATTTTATTCCAGTTCAATAAGGCGCTTTGATCAGGTTCATTCAATCCAATGCCTGGAACACGAATGTCATCATGTGAACTTACGTTACTGGCAATAATCGCACCACGTTCCAAATTTTGCATAACATCAGTAGGTAAATTATTAATCACACCTCCATCGCATAATAAATTTTCATGCCACGCCACAGGTGGAGCAACGCCAGGAACACTCATGCTGGTTCCTACCCAAGTCGCAAGTTCACCTTGATCATGAATAACTGCTTCACCTGTAGAAAGATTGGTAGAAATACAGTAGAAGGTTTGTTTCAATTCTTCAATTCGACGATGCCCAAAAATAGCCTGCAAACGTGCATGAAAGCGTTGCCCACGAATCAATGAAACTTTAGGCATGATGTAGTCATTGAGGTAATTTCGAGCAACAAATGTTTCATATGCAATATGTTTCATTTCTACACTATCGAAGCCACAAGCGACTAAAGCAGAAATGAAGGCTCCCATGCTGGTTCCGCCAACAATATCAATTGGGATATGCAGTTGCTCTAATGCTCGTATCAACCCAATATGAGCAAAGCCACGTGCACCGCCCCCGCCTAAAACGAGCCCTAAGCCTTGACTAGTAATTTGTCTTGCGATCGCACGAATATCTGTTTCGGACCACGGGTGAATAAAATAATGTGCTTGAGCGCAATATAGTTTCTTCCATTGCAGGGTGTAAGGTGAGGGATCACCTTCAGAGCGTAATAACACCAGTTCAATTGGATTTTGCCAATCATATTGATTTAAGACATCAACTAAGGGGCTGTGAATCGGAGATTGATTTGCTTCCGCTAAAATTAAGATTCGGTCTGATTGATGCAGACAGCGCTTTGCCCATTCATCATCAGGTCGATCTGCAGCATATAATACATAACAATGCTTTTCTTCAAGAATAGCTAGCCATTGCCTTAACTTTAGATCTTCTGAACTGTAGTCTAATTTTGTTTGACTAAATCCTTCTCCAAATAAGGCATCGATATGTGCTGCAGTTACGACTCTTACATTTGGCCAACGTTTTAAATGCTCAGTCAATTGTTCTGCAAGATGAATTGCTGGAATCTGCATTGAGATCGGGATGATTGAAAGTGTTCTGCTATGGCTCATTGCGTGAATATGCTGCAATTCAGGCTGAGAACGGGCAATGATCATTTGAGATACAGCAAATAAAACTTGAGGGTGTTTTTGTAGAAACGCAGTAAACTGCTGTTGGGGAATCTCTATAAGACAAGTATCTCGAGTTGCGATTATACGACCATGATGAGGTTGATTGGAAATAACACCCATTTCACCAACGATTTCGTGAAGACCTAGGTAAGTAGATAAATTGGTTCTTGTTGTTAATTTGACTCGTCCATGAGCAATAATATAAACATGAAGAGGGAGATCATCTAAATCATAGAGTTGATGCCCTGTTTGTAAATGCTTTACAGAGCAGAACTGAGCTAGATCTATTAAAGATTCAGGTTTTAATTCATGGAATAATTTTACTTTGCTGAGCGTTTTTATAATATCCATATGCTTTCATTCAATTTATCTTTATTGTCTAGGGTCTGTTGACATTTACTGTTCATAATTAAACCTATAAAGGTAGCCATAAAAATATACAGGCTAAGGCAACAGCACTTTGATAATTTCTTTTGAGCTTGTCATATCGAGTAGCTATCCCTCTAAATTGTTTTAATCTACAAAACATATTTTCAACTAAATGCCTGATTTTATATAAATACCAGTCCATATGATCATTGTTCGATTGGCTATTTATTTTCTTTGGTATATTCGCTTTTGTTCCTGTTTTTCTGATCTGCTCACGCAGTGGTTCTGAATCATAGCCTTTATCTGCGCATACCACTTCTGTCTCTTTTAAATCTAATGTTGCTATTAAATCAGGTGCAACTTTGATGTCATGTGTAGTGCCATCGGTAATCATGAAATCAATAGGATTGCCATGTGAATCAACAATCAAATGTATTTTTGAGGAGTTTCCTCCTACACTTTTAGAAATGGATTGATTCGCTATACCGGCAGAATGTTGATGAGCACGTACGTGAGAGCCATCAATAAAAATCCACTCCATATCGGGGCATGATGCTAATAATTTGAATAATCTAAGCAACTTACCGCTGCTTGACCAACGATTAAAACGTTTGAAAATAGAGTTTGATTGACCGAAATAGGAAGGAATATCTCGCCACGGACAGCCTGTTCTAATTCTATAGAGAATAGCTTCAATAAAATTACGTAAATTTGAGTTGTGATGAATAGATAAATTACGCAAAATAGTTTTCAACTTTTGCCAGTGTTGATCTGTCAGCATGGTACGAGGCATAGCGAATAGTAAAATT